>CAYQLN010000107.1:0-3137 GCA_964418455.1 uncultured Christensenella sp. | reverse complement strand
TAAAACCGAAACGGCACAAAGCGGCATACAAAATACCGAAATGCCTGTTTTTTCGCCGTTTAATCGGTTTGTGCAAGCTTGGCGCTTTGATCTGCGGTTATAAGCGCGTCGATAAGCTCGTCAAGTTCGCCGTTCAAAACGAAGCGAACGGTCTTGCGGGAGCAATATTGTGCGCGGAGCCGTATATTAAAAACGAACCTTTCGCGCTTCTTCTCGGCGACGAACTTTTGTGCAACGAAAAAGGCGAAACGCCATGCATAAAAAGGCTCGTGGATATATATGAAAAAACGGTCATAAGCGTTATACCGGCAATGGAAGTTTTCGGTGATCAGGTCAGTTTATACGGAAATATCGGCTACGAAGAAGAAAAAGACGGAATGATGAAGGTCAGCCGTATAGTAGAAAAACCGAGCGTGAACGACGCGCTTTCCAACTACGCGATTATCGGTAGATACGTTATGAGCGGAAATGTTATGGAAATGCTTAAAAAACTCACGCCGAGAAACAACGAAATATATTTTACCGACGCGCTCGACGAACTTGCGGAAAAAGGCGAACTTTTAGCGAGCGAATTCGAAGGTAAAAGATACGACGTGGGAGATAAATTCGGCTATATCAAAGCCAATCTCGAAATGGCGTTAAAGAGCGAAGAAATAGCCGAAGAAACCAAAGAATACGTTAAGGACTTAGCAAAAAGAATATAATTTATCGGATTTGTTATGGATAAACAGTGCAAGAGTTGCGGAACGAAACTTTCACAATTTTATAATACGGGCTATTTGGGTTGTTCGGATTGCTATAAATATTTTCGTAGCGAAATACTCGGCGCGATAGGTAAAATTCAAGGCGGAGCGAAGCACCGCGGCAAACGTCCGAAACTGTCTTTCGAGGACAGAGAACTGCTAAACGATTACAGAGCGTACGTCGCAGAAAAAGACAAAGCGGGTACGGAAGGCAGATTCGGCGATATGGCGAAACTCAATAAAATAATAGCGGACCTTGGAGAAGAACTTAAAAGGAGAGGGCTTATATGAGCGTTATAATACCCGACCTTTTAAAGGGAACGATAATAACGAGCAGGGTTCGTTTGGCAAGAAACGTTAACGGCTATCCTTTCAGAATAGAAAATCCCGCAACGGCAACGGATATGGTAAAAAAGGTCTATCGCGCTTTGAACAAAGCGGATACTTTTAACCTTTACTATACGGCGAACGTTTCGCCGTTAAAGTTAGAGGCGATGAAAGAACAGCACCTTATAAGTCAAAATCTTATAGACAACCGACTTTGCGGAGCGGCGTTGATTTCAGCCGATAAAACCGTTTCGGTTATGGTTAACGAAGAAGACGTCATAAGGGAACAATGCTTTATGAAAGGTTTGCGGCTGGAAGAATGTTATCATAAACTCAACAAAATCGACGACGCGCTTGCCGAAAGCGTGGATATTGCCTTCGACGAAGAACTCGGATATTTAACCGCTTGCCCAACCAATCTCGGCACGGGGCTTCGCGCTTCCGTAATGCTTTTTTTACCCGCGCTTACCGACGGAGGCAAAATCGGCGCGCTCGTTAAAGAGATGAAAAAAGCCGGGTTAACGGTCCGCGGTTTATACGGCGAAGGAAGCGGTGCGGAAGGCTATATGTACCAGATAAGCAACGAGGTTACGCTCGGAGTAAGCGAACAAGACATTATAACCGCCGTTGAAGAAGCGGTGGAGAGTATATGCAAGGCCGAGAGGAAGGAAATGGAGCGTTTGTATTATAAGCGCGAAATAGAAGTGCTTGATAGGGCTTCGAAATCTTTCGGCGTACTTACCAACGCATATCTTCTTTCTTACAACGAATTTTTAAATCACGTAGCGAACGTAAAACTCGGCGCGCTTTTGGGCTTGTTTCCGATAACCGATTTAGAGGCGATAGACGAATTGATAGCAAGCGTTCGTCCCGCAAGTTTATGCGTTCAATACGGCAAGGAAATTTCTCAAAAGGACAGGGACAGAGTTCGCGCGGAATACGTGAGCGTTAAGTTAAAAAAAATAAAGGAGTAGACAGAATATGTATTACGAAGCGTTTTCTAATAATGCAAATCACGTTATTGAACTGTCGAGGATGCTCGCGAAGCACTACGGTTGCAATTACGTAGGCAGAGAGCATATTCTCTACGGTTTAATAAACGCAACCGACGGAAGAGCGGCTGCGATTTTAAGGGAAGCGGGAGTGGATAACGACCGATATATTTATTATTTCAAAAAGACGGTTGACCGCACTTTGATTATTCCCGGTTCGGGCTTTACGCCCAAAACCAAGCGTCTTTTCGAGCGCGCGGTGGATATTTCCATCAAAGCGCACTCCGGCTTTGTGGGAACGGTGCATTTGTTGCTCGCGCTCTTGACCGACGAAGACGGAGCCGCGCTCGGCATACTGAAAAGCATGAGAATAGACGTCGACAAAATAGCCGACGAACTTTATATTTCGCTTTTTCCCGAAACTCTCGAAGAGGAAGAAGAGGAAGAAGAACCGAACGTTTTCGCTACGTTCGGATTCGGCGTGCCCAAAGCGGAAAGGAAGGAAACCCCTAACAAAGAGCGAGACGACGAACTCGGCGATATGGGCGAACTTTCGAAATTCGGCGTAAACCTAAACAAGATGGCAAGGGACGGTAAATTAGACCCCGTTATAGGCAGAAAAAAAGAGATAGACAGGGTTATTCAGATTTTGTCCAGAAGAACTAAAAACAACCCCGTTTTAATCGGAGAACCGGGCGTGGGAAAATCCGCGGTAGTCGAAGGGCTTGCGCAAGCGATAGAAAAAGGCAACGTTCCGGAAATACTTGCGGATAAAATAGTTTTCTCTCTCAACGTAAGCAGTATGCTTGCGGGAACGAAGTATCGCGGAGATTTTGAAGAAAGGCTTAAAAAGACGATAGACGCCGTTAAACAAAACGGCAGAATAATTTTGTTTATAGACGAAATTCACAACATAGTCGGCGCGGGCTCCACGGACGAAGGCAATATGGACGCGGCTAATATTTTAAAGCCTATGCTCGCGAGGGGCGAATTGCAAACGATAGGCGCGACGACGATAGACGAATACAGAAAATATATAGAAAAAGACGCCGCGTTGGAACGTCGTTTTCAACCT
>CAYQLN010000106.1:2486-3151 GCA_964418455.1 uncultured Christensenella sp. | reverse complement strand
GGCTTCATGCTTCCGCCGTATTGGATACGAACGGCTTTGCCTACTTCTTGTCCCCAAACTTTTTTTACTAAACTTCTTATATAGCCGATGGTCTTATTAGCGTCTTCGGCAGTTGCGGTTTTTCCCGTTCCGATTGCCCAAACGGGTTCGTATGCGATAACTATATTATCGAAATCTTCTGCGGTTATATCCTTAAATCCGTCTATTATTTGTTTTTTCAAAACGCGTTTGGTTTTATTCTTTTCACGCTCCGTTAAGGTTTCGCCTACGCAAACGATAGGTTTCAAGCCTTTTGCAAGCGCTTGTTTCAATCTCTTATTAACCGACTCGTCGGTTTCGCCGAAATATTGACGGCGTTCGGAATGCCCGATTATAACGAAATCAACGCCCGCTTCCAAAAGCATATCAGCGGAAATTTCGCCGGTAAACGCGCCGCTGTCAGCCCAAGCGACGTTCTCTGCGCCGAGTTTTATTTTGCTACCCTCTATCGCTTTCTTAGCAGTCCAAAGAGCGGTGTAAGGAACACAAATTACAACTTCGGGTTTAGATTTTTCCACCAACGGTTTAAGTTCGTTTATTAACGATTCCGCTTCCGCAGCGGTTTTGTTCATTTTCCAATTTCCTGCAATAATAGGTTTTCTCATAATATATTTTCCTTTTGATTT
>CAYQLN010000106.1:0-2476 GCA_964418455.1 uncultured Christensenella sp. | reverse complement strand
CATTCGATTCCGGGAAGTTTTTTGCCCTCAAAGAGTTCCAAAGACGCGCCGCCGCCGGTGGAAATATGCGTCATTTTATCGGCAAATCCCAAAGAGGTTACAGCCGCGGCAGAATCTCCGCCGCCGATAATGGTAGTCGTTTCTTCGTCGGTATCCGCAAGCGCTTTCGCTACCGCGATAGTGCCTTTTGCGAGAATGGGGTTTTCGAATACGCCCATGGGTCCGTTCCAAATAACGGTTTTCGCGCTCTTAACCGTTTCCGCAAAAAGTTGCGCGGTTTTAGGACCTATATCGAGTCCCATATAGTCGGCGGGTATTTTATCGGAATCGCAAACGCTTATTTCTATTTCCGCGTCGATAGGATCGGGGAAATCTTTCGTGATGGTCGTATCGATCGGCAAAAGGAGAGTTTTACCCAAATCTTTTGCTTTTTGCATCATTTCTTTGCAGTATTCGATTTGCTCGTTATCTATAAGCGAAGTTCCTACTTCATAGCCCTTAGCGGCAAGGAAAGTATAAGACATTCCGCCGCCGATGATAAGCGTATCGCACTTTTCGAGAAGGTTGGAAATAACTTTCAATTTATCGGCAACTTTCGCTCCGCCCAAAATAGCGACGAAAGGACGAACGGGGTTTTCAAGCGCGTTAGCCATTACGGAAAGTTCTTTTTCGATAAGGAAGCCGCAAACCGCGTCTTTAACGAAACCGTATTCAACGATTGCCGCAGTCGTTGCGTGCGAACGGTGAGCAGTACCGAAAGCGTCGTTAACGTATATGTCGCAATAAGAAGCAAGTTTTTTGCAAAGCGATTCTTCCCTCTTTTCTTCGCCCGCCATAAATCTGGTGTTTTCCAAAAGAACTATTTCGCCTTCTTTAAGGTTTGCGACCGCAGCGTCTGCCGATTCGCCTACCACGTCGGTTGCGAACGTTACTTTATAACCCGTTTTCTCCGCGAGTTTTTCCGCTACCGGACGAAGAGAATATTTTTCTTTGTCCTTAATTGCTTTTTTAAGATATTCGGCTTTTGCCGCTTCCTGTTCTTCTACGGGAAGTTTTTCTACCGCTTTCTTTTCTTTCTTAGTTAAACCGAAACCTTCGGTAAGAACGTTATGGGGTTTGCCCATGTGCGAACAAAGTATTACCTTTGCGCCGTGTTCTACCAAATATTTGATAGTGGGAAGCGCGCCGTTAATACGCGTTTCGTCGGTTATAACTCCGTCTTTCATAGGGACGTTGAAGTCTACTCTGACTAAACATCTTTTGCCTTTAACTTCTACGTCTTTAATGGATTTCTTGTTCATAAAAGCCTCCAAAAAACATATTTACTTTTTTATCTTTATAATTATATAAGTAAATCCGCCGATTGTCAATAGTTTTTCGGCGGATTAAATCTTATAAAATCTTATTTAGAAACGGGCGAAGCCGTTAATTTTTTCGGCGTTTTCGTGTATTGAGATATACTGAACGCTACGTTTGTTATGTGATCGCCAACCCTTTCCAAATTGGAAATGGTTTGCAAATATATCGAACCGAGTTCCGGCGTGCAGTCGCCGCTTTTCACCCTTTCGATGTGTTTTTCTTCCAACTCTTCGCTCGCTTTGTCTATGCTTTCTTCCAAAACGTCTATTTCGGGGAGCAAGGAAACGTCTATTTCGTCGAACGTTTTTAAAGCCTTATCGTGCAACTTGCAAATGATTTCGGTAACTTCTTTAAGTTCTTTCTTCGCGGCTTCGGAAAAAGTTAAGCCGTCTTTACGCATTTTCTGCGCGTATTCCAAAATGTTTTCCGCATAGTCGCCCACCCTTTCTATATCGCTTACGACGTGGAAATACGTTCCTATTTTTATTTCCTCTTTCCTTGTCATATCCTTAGCGATAAGTTTGGTAAGATACTTCGTTATTCCCTTGTATATATGGTTCAAAACTTTTTCGTTTTCAACCAATTCAGCCTCTTTATCGATACTTTCGTCAAGCAACATAGAAACGGAAATTTCTATATTTTCTTTTGCAAGAGCCGCAAGACGAACTATTTCTTTCTTAGTATTGTCGGCGGCAATGGGAGGCGTTTCCAAAAATCTGTTGTCGATATACGTGAATTTATATCTGTTTTCGCCCTCGCCTTTCTTTTCAGGAATAATTATTTCCGCAAGTTTTACCAAATATTTTGTAAAAGGCAACAAAACCACGGTGGTCAAAAGATTGAACAGCGTATGGAAATTCGCGATTATTCTTTCCATAGAATCTCCGCTGATGGAAGTCATAAACGAATTTATGGAATCCGTCCATATCCAAAGCGGAACTATACATATCATGCAACCGAACAGATTAAACAACAGGTGAATTATTGCGGTTCGCCTTGCGTTGGTAGACGTTCCCGCAGAAGAAATTATGGAAGTTATACACGTTCCTATGTTCGAACCGAGGATAATAAACACAGCCGTTCTGAAATTGATTGCCGCACCGAGAGCGATAAGAAC
>CAYQLN010000105.1:0-3197 GCA_964418455.1 uncultured Christensenella sp. | reverse complement strand
CCTAATAGCAAACCGACGGATTTACTCTTCCGATTCTAAATATCCGAAAAAAACAAATAACCCTCTTCCGTCGCAGTTTCTCGACGGGCAGGAGTTACTTTCTTTTAGAAAACGAGCAGCCGCAATAGTTTTGCCTGTATAATCCGTGCAATTTAGAAAGTTCCACGCTCGATAAATACCCTCCGCCTTTTTTAAAATCGGAGGCAAGGTATTTAACGCCGAAATTTTTTTCCGCTCGGAACCCTGTTTCGTTAATGACCCGCGCGTTTTTAAGAGGCGATACGGTAAGCGTGGTCGCAAAAAAATCAAATCCGAGTTCTTTTGCTTTTCTCGCCGTTTCGTTTAATCGCAACCCGTAGCACAAAAAACACCGCTCGCCGCCCTCTTTGTCCTTTTCTCTGCCGACAACGGCGCGATAAAAGGATTGAACGTCGTAATCGCCTTCCAAAAAGCCGACACCCGCTTTTTCGCAAAATTTTCGTTGTTCGTTTTTTCTTAAAGCATACTCTTCGCCGTCGTCTATGTTGGGATTAAAATAAAAAACGGTTATATTGAACCCCGAAATCAATCTTTCTATACACGCGGTCGAACACGGCGCGCAACACGAATGTAGCAACAACGACGGCTTTAAATCGCATCGAGAGTTGTTCTCTACGACTTCTTTAAGAAGTTTATCGTAATTGACTGCGTTCATAAACTCATTTCCCTCTTTACCGTTTTTCCTTGCTCTTTTTTTAATAGATACGCCTTTCCTCCCGACGAAACGATTTTAGAAGGTTTTCCGTCGGTAAATTCGACGGCGCAATCGTTTTCAACGCAGAAAGCCGACAAAAGGTCGCCCTTCTCAAACGCCGACATAAAGTCCTTTTCGCGTTCGTCGAAATGCGGGCACATAGTCCCTTTCAAAACGCCCAAGCCCTTTTTCAAAACGTAATCGGAACTTTCGCCTCTCATAATTTCGTAGTCGGTATACATATCTTCGAACCAACATATCGCGCCCGCCGAAAGTCCGCATATTATTTTTCCCTCTTCATAGGCGTTAAGAATAAGTTTATCAAGCCCCGTTTCCGCCCATTTTTCCAGCATATAAACGGTATCTCCGCCGCCGATATAAATAAAATCGGCAACGTCGATTTTATTTTTTATCCGTTCGATATCCATTTCGCCGTAAACGACGAGCGCGACTTCCGCTTTTATATCGAAAACGGAAGTATAGGTTTTTCTGAACGAATTGAAATACGGCATACTGTCGTGCGAAGCCGTGCCTATAAACAAACCGACGGCGCGTTTTTCGCCCGCTCTTTTTTTTGCGAGTTCGGCTATATATTCGTCTATTTTTAACGTTGTTTTATTTCTTATCTCTCCGCCGCCTATGGCGATTATCTTCTTTTCCATTTTTATAAAAAATTAAGGTCGGCGTTAACCGACCTTAAAAACTCTCCGTTAATTATTTTCTAACCATTGTGAAAACCGAGCCTAAAATCTTCGCGCCGTTCGTTTTAAGTTGCTTAACGCTTTCTTCGACTTTATTCCTCGTGGTTTTGCCGTAGCGAGCAAGAAACAACACGCCGTCGCACATTCTTACGACGTGCATAAAGTTGGAAGATTGCAACACGGGCGAAGTATCGATTAAAACGTAGTCGAACTCCTCCCTCAACGACTGTATTAAAGAGGTGAATTTTTGCGAAATCAAAACGAGCGAAGAATTATGTATGTTTTCGCCTTTGGATATTATCGAAACGTTTTTGTATTTCGTTTGCTTAATCAAATCTTTGTATTCAATTTGACCGAGCATATACTCCGATATACCCGTTTCTATTTTCATATCGAAAAAATCTTCCGCGTCGCCCGATTTAAAATCCAAATCCAACACGACGACCTTTTTATCCGTCAACCCTAAACCTACCGCAAGATTGGCGCAAACGGTGGTTTTTCCTTCGCCTTCGACGGAAGATATAACGGATATGACCTTATTTTTCCCGTCTGCGTTCAAATACAACAAGTTGTCTTTGAGCCTGTCGTAACCTTCGATAAGTTCCGCGTCGTTTTTATCGTACGCGATTTCTTTTTTCAATTCTAACTCCTTATCCTTTTTGACCGACATATCGTTCTCCTTTATCCGTTAGTGCATCGATAATTTAGTTAAAATACTGCGCCCGGCTGCCCTTGCAAGCAAGTTTACTCTGATTATATTTTTCTTATTCTCCTAACGAAACAAGTTCGTTAGGGTGCTGTCGCACCACACGTGTTTTGCACAAATGCAAAACACGGAGAATAAAAAAATGAAATACGGCGCTCGCAAACCCTTGCAAGCAAGTTTGCTCGCTTGTATTATACATTATTTCTTTCGTTAAATCAAGACATTTGCGCTTTTTATACTTTATATTTAGACATTATTTTCAGCAACGAATTCAGTCCGTCGTTTAATTGCTCGCGCACTCTTTCGTCGTCGGAAAAGTTTTCCGCTTTTAACACGAGCGTTTTTAACGATTCCACTTGTTTGCGATCTTGCGGCGATAAATTATAATAATCCATTCTGTCCAAAACGTTTTTCACGTGCGAAAGATTGCACTCTCTGTCGCTTTCACGCAGGGAATCGACAGACGCCGCTTTTTTATTTTCCGTTTTAATTTCCTTCGCGTTGAGCGTTTTTATTATTCTTTCCGCAACGCCGCTTTTTTTCATAAAATCAATCGGATTGCAACTCTCTTCACTCCGCTCTTCTCGAACGAAAGGTCGCTCCGATAAAGGATTTTCTTTATATTTAACGACAAAACTCTTTACACTGAAAAATACGGAAGGTAAAAAAACGGCAAGTCCCGTTCCGAAAAGGAAAAGAGGATAAGTTAAAATCTCCAAAGCGTTCATACCGTCTACCGCCGAAAATCCCAGCGCCGCCACTATACACGCTTCGCCCGATAAATAAATTAAAAACCAACGTTTTTTACTTCGGAAACCGAGCACGTCGAATAAGCATAACAAAAAATTGGTTATACCGAGTCCTACGGTCAAGCCGAGAAGGATAAAAAATAAAACGTCATATCCTCCCGCGAAATAAAAAACCGACAAATTCGCTTTCAGTCCGTTCATAACACGCTCCTAAAAAACATCGTAACGCACGTTAAACGGGTTAAAAGGTAATTTTACGTCGGTTTTAAAAAAGTTTTGTCGATTATTCTACGTCCGCGCAATCTCCC
>CAYQLN010000104.1:0-3246 GCA_964418455.1 uncultured Christensenella sp. | reverse complement strand
GAAATAGAAAAATACGGTATCGAACCTTTTATAAAAAAGTGTAAAGAGTCGGTTTGGAAATATAAAGGCGAATGGGAAAAAATGAGCGACCGCGTGGGATATTGGGCGGATATGGAGCAACCTTATATAACCTACGACGATAATTATATCGAGTCCGTTTGGTGGGCTATTAAGACCATAGCGGAAAAAGGACTTTTGTATAAGGGCCATAAAATAGTTCCTTATTGTCCGCGTTGCGGAACCGCGCTCTCTTCGCACGAAGTAGCGCAAGGGTATAAAGACGTTAAAGAAACTTCGGTTTTCGTTCGTTTCGCAATAAAAGGAAGAAAAAACGCATATTTCCTTGCCTGGACGACCACTCCTTGGACTCTGCCTTCTAACGTCGCTCTTTGTATGAACCCCGATGAAGATTATGCGGAAATTGTTGCCGAAGACGGAAACACCTATATTCTTGCAAATGCGCTTGTTGAAAAACTTTTCGAAAAATACGAAACTTTGTCCGTCAAAAAGGGAAAAGAATACGAATATACCGAATACGAACCGCTGTTCGATTTTGTTAAAAACACTCTAAAAGAAAAGGCGTATTACGTCGTATGCGACGGATACGTTACCTTAACCGACGGTAGCGGCGTGGTTCATATCGCGCCCGCGTTCGGCGAAGACGACGCAAACGTCGGCAGAAAATACGGTTTGCCTTTTGTAAAATTGGTAGACGATCGCGGCAGGATGACCGAAGAAACGGGTAAATGGAAAGGAATTTTCGTTAAAGACGCGGATAAGTCGGTTATAGCGGACTTGAAGGAGAGAGGCTTGCTGTTTAAGGAAATGCAATTCGAGCACAGTTATCCTTTCTGTTGGCGTTGCGATACTCCTTTGCTTTATTATGCAAGGAGCAGTTGGTTTATAAAAATGACCGCCGTTAAAGATAGGCTATTGGCGGTAAACGATACGATAAATTGGATGCCCGAAACCATCAAAAACGGCAGAATGGGCAACTTCCTCGAAAACGTTATAGATTGGGGCATTTCTCGCGAGAGATATTGGGGTACTCCGCTACCCGTTTGGGTTTGCAATAAATGCGGAAAGGTGCACGTTATAGGCTCGAAGAAAGAACTGAAAGAACTTTGCAAAATCGAAGGAGATATAGAACTTCACCGTCCGTATATAGATAACTGCACTTTCGAATGCGAGTGCGGAGGAACGTTTATTCGCGAGAAAGAAGTTATAGACTGCTGGTTCGATTCCGGTTCCATGCCGTTTGCGCAATATCATTATCCGTTTGAAAATAAAGAACTATTCGAAAGTCATTTCCCCGCAGATTTTATAAGCGAGGCGATTGACCAAACGAGAGGTTGGTTTTATACGCTTATTGCCATATCGACTTTGCTTTTCGATAAAGCGCCTTTCAAAAATTGTATCGTATTAGGACACGTTAACGATAAAAATGGTCTTAAAATGAGTAAGCATAAAGGAAACGTCGTCGATCCGTGGAGCATTCTCGATAAGCAAGGAGCAGACGCTGTCAGGTGGTATTTCTACACGGGCTCGGCGCCTTGGTTGCCTTCGAGATTTTACGAAGAAGCGGTTTCGGAAGCGCAACGTAAGTTTATGGGAACCCTTTGGAACACTTACGCGTTTTTCGTTTTGTATGCGGAAATAGATAAATATAATCCCGCCGATTACGACATTAAAGATTGTAAACTTTCTTTAATGGATAAGTGGGTTTTATCTAAACTGAACACGTTAATAAAAACGGTAGACGATAATTTAGGCTCGTATAATATTTTCGACAGTGCGAGAGCGTTGCAGGCGTTTACCGACGACCTTTCGAATTGGTATGTAAGAAGAGGACGCGAAAGATATTGGGGACACGATATGACGGATGATAAAATCGCCGCGTATACTACACTTTATACCGTTCTCGTTACCTTGGCTAAGTTGTCCGCGCCTTTCACTCCGTTTATGTCGGAATCTATTTACCAAAATTTAGTTCCGTCATTTTATAAAGACCGACCTAAATCGGTTCATCTTTGCGATTTCCCGATCGTTGACGAGTCGATGATCGATTCGGAACTCGAAAAGGGAATGCAAAGCGTTCTCGATATAGTCGTTCTCGGCAGAAGTACGAGAAATCAATCGAACATAAAAAATCGTCAACCTCTTTCAAGGATATACGTTTGCGCGGAACAGACGGATATTTTACCGAAAGATTTGCTTGCGATAGCAAAAGACGAGTTGAACGTTAAGGAAATAGACTACCTTAAAGACGCGACTAAATTCGTTTCTTATAAAATTAAACCGCAACTGAAAACTCTCGGACCTAAATACGGCGCGCTTTTGGGCAAAATAAGAAGTTTCTTCGAGACGTGCGACGCGTTTGAAATAGTGTCTACGGTAAAGCGCGGCGAAACTTATAAAACGGAAATAGAAGGCAAGCCCGTTGAATTTTCCATCGACGACCTTTTGATTTCCAGCGAAAGCGCAGAAGGGTACACGTCCGCTTCTCTCGGCGGTTTAACGGTGGTGTTAGATACCGCAATTACGCCCGAACTCGAAAAAGAGGGAACGGAAAGGGAAATTGTTTCTAAAATACAAACGATGCGAAAGGAAGCGGGATTCGAAGTAACCGACAGGATAAAAATCGGTTATACAACCGAATATGCCGATATTAAAGAAGTTTTTGAAAACGGTTCTCTCTCTTCGTCGGTTTTGGCTGACGAGGTAATCGAAAACGCGTCCGAAGGTTTTGTGAAAGAATTGGAAGTCAACGGTAAAACGGTAACCGTTTCCGTGAAAAAGGTTTAATATGAAAGTTGCAGAGTGGAAAGACTACTCGGTTATGGCAACGGGCGACGGCTATAAATTGGAGCGTTGGAAAGACGTTATTCTTCTTCGCCCCGATCCGCAGGTCATTTGGAAAACTCAAAGCGATTTAGAAGGGTATAAAGGACTTTTCGCAAAATACGTTCGTAGCGAAACGGGCGGCGGAAAGTGGATTTATAAACGCAAAACTCCCGAGGAATGGACCGGTTGTTACAGAGATTTAAAATTCAAAGTTAAGCCCATGGGGTTTAAGCATACCGGGCTTTTTCCCGAACAAGCGGTTAATTGGGATTTGATGAGGGATTTAATATCCAACGCCAATCGCGAAATAAGCGTGCTAAACCTTTTCGCTTATACGGGCGGGGCAACGGTTGCCTGTGCGAAAGCGGGAGCGAGCGTGTGTCACGTGGATTCGGCAAAGGC
>CAYQLN010000103.1:0-3254 GCA_964418455.1 uncultured Christensenella sp. | reverse complement strand
ATTATCGTCGATTTAAAAAAAGAAAACAAGCAAATAATTTTCAGCGTATACAACACGGGTAGCGCAGTAAAAGAAGAAAACGCAGATAAAATTTTTGAAAGATTTTATCGGAGCGACGATTCTCGTTCGAGAGAATCGGGCGGAAGCGGACTCGGACTTTCGATAGCCAAAGGAATTTGCGATACCAATAAATGGAAAATAAACGCAAAATGCAAATTGAACGAATTTATGAAAATCACAGTGATTTTTCATAACGCAAAATAAAAAAATCGGTAGAAAATTTCTACCGATTTTTTTATCGTTTTATTAAATTAGTCGTTCTTTTTGAAAAGCCTTTCCATAAATTTGGGAAGTTTTCTTTTAGGAGTTTCTTCTTCCTGTTCCTCTATTTTTTCTTCCGCAGGTTCGATTTTAACGGGTTCTTCAACAGGCTCTTGGTAAATCTGTTGTATTTTTATTTCCTCGGGTTCGGGCATAGTTGCGATGGCAGGTTTAATTTCTTCTTCAAATCTCGTTTGCTCCGCTTTTTTCGCTTTCTCTTCGTTGGAAACGAACCCCGTTGCTATAACGGTGATTTTTATTTCTTCGCTCATATTTTCGTCGATAGTCGCTCCGAAAATAATGTTTGCCGATTCGTCTATAATTCCTTGAACCAAAACCGCCGCTTCGTTGACTTCGGCAAGTTTTAAATCCCTACCGCCGGTAACGTTGAGAATAACGGATTTCGCGCCCTCGATTGTAGTTTCGAGCAAGGGGCTGGATACCGCTTGACGCACCGCTTCGAGTACCCTCTTTTCACCTTTTGCCCTACCTATTCCCATATGAGCAAGACCTTGATTTCTCATTATCGTATTAACGTCTGCAAAATCGAGGTTAATAAGCGACGACGTATCGATCAAATCGACTATGCCGATAATACCTTGTTTTAGCATATCGTCTGCGATTTTAAACGCGTCAAGCATACTAACTTGGTCGTTAAGCGATTGTAAAAGTTTATCGTTGGGAATTATAACCAAAGTGTCAACGTATTTTTTAAGATTTGCTATACCTATATTTGCGTTTTCATTTCTTACTTTACCTTCGAAAAGGAAAGGTTTGGTAACCACCGCAACGGTTAAAATGCCTTTTTCCCTTGCGATACGCGCGATAACCGCGGCTGCACCCGTTCCGGTGCCGCCTCCCATTCCTGCCGCGATAAAAAGCAAATCCGTTCCTTCGAGCATTGCGGCAATTTCTTCTTTAGACTCTTCTGCGGCAGCCTCTCCGACTTCCGGATTGCTACCCGCGCCCAAGCCTTTGGTAAGTTTATCGCCTATTTGTATTCGTTCGTCAGCCTTAGAACGTAATAACGCTTGACTATCCGTGTTAATAGCGATGAATTTTGCGCTGCTGACATTAGATTCTATCATTGAATTTATAGCGTTTCCGCCGCCTCCGCCTACTCCTACTACTTTTATAACGGCAGAGTTAACTTTAAAACTTTCTTGATTGGTTTCAAACATTTTTGACCTCCATATTTAAGGGTGTGGTATATTTAAGAATTTGTTATATTATTTTTCAAGAGCCATATCGAGCAACGCTAAAAGAGACGACTCGGTAGGCTTATCCATAAGCGGCACGTGCGGTGCGGAAATTTCTACAGGCAAGCACAATCTTTCGCTCATATGCTCTTTTGCGCCCCTTAAACAGGTTATTCCGCCACCCGTTACTTTTAACGGCAAATAATCGGGTATTAACGGCGACGCCTCTTCGAGAATTTCGTAAATGATTTCGCAAAGCGCGTCTAAACTGTCTAATACGGTGCGTTTAATATCTTCCTCAGGGTAATAATTGCCGTCTTCCGCGTCTAAAACGCTGAAAGAATCTTTATAAGAAACGGATGAAAGATTAACCTTTCTTTTTAACTTTTCCGCTACGGCAAAATCTATTCCCAACTTTTCGGAAATACTTGCCGTTATATATCCTCCTCCGTAAGAGAAAGATTTTTGATATACTATTCCGTTTCCGCGCATTATGGTTATAGTGGTGGAGATATATCCTATATCCGCGAACAGCACGCTTCTGTCCCTGTTCTCCTCGTCGAACAAATACATTCCCTCGGCATATTGCGTAGGTATGCAACATACTTTAACCACTCCCGTTTCTTTAATGGGCGGGACTACCGATTCTATAAATTGATTAGAACAAAGGACAAACGACAGTCTGCCTTTCAAAATTTCGCTGTTCGCGCCTACGGGATTATGGAGTTGACGAAAATCATCTAATTCATACGAAACTGCCGAGCGACTTATCAACGTGTATTTAGACGACGGCAAAACAAACGCCGCTTCGAACAACGTGTCCACGTCCTCCGATTGAATTCTTTTTTTCTTAGGAAAAGATATTTGACTATCTTTGACGTATACTTTCGTAAACTCGCCTGGAACTCCCACATATACCGTGTCTACGACTTGTCCGCTATACTTGGAAATGTCTTTAACCGCTTTTTTCAACGCGTAATCGAGTTCGGCATAGTCTAAGAAAGCACCGTCCGCAAAGCCCTCGTAGGCAACGGTGCAACGACCTTTTATTATAAAAGTATTGTTGATGCCGCGTTCGGCTATAACTGCGGTTATTTTTGACGAACCGACGTCTATAATAACAGCCTGTTTCTTTTGCATTGCTTTACCTACCTATACCTGTTTTCCTATCAATATTTTTTCGTTCCCCACACGGCTTCGATTATCCCTTCGTTAGTTTCAAACACGTCTATAACGTCGAATGATTTAACGTAGTCATCCGTTTCCGCGTCGTATATCTGAAAGGCTTTTTGAGATTTCGCCAATCCGTTTATTTCAGCCTTGTTTATAACTATATCTACCCCCGAATAAGTTTCGAAAGTTATATATGAATTGTTTTCTCCCGAAAATCTGTTTTCGACGGTCATTTTCCGAACGGAATCGGTTAAATTAACGCTTTTTGCGATTTCGAAGGCGTTCTTCAAAAACGCGTCCGCATCGGTAGAAAAATATTCGCCTACATTTAACTCGGTAATAAAAATATTATCGAGCGAAAGTTCGATCAATTCGTGTTCTCCGTATTGCTCGTCCGCGTTTTTTTCGCACAAAACAAGTCCGTTCATATCAGTCACGTAGGTTTTGCCGTGATAATCTATTAAATAAACTTCTCTGCGTTCCTTTACGGAAACGTTTATTACGTTGGGGAAATTTTTTTCCACCGAAAGTACTTCTACAAACGGATTTTCGCTCAATACT
>CAYQLN010000102.1:0-3305 GCA_964418455.1 uncultured Christensenella sp. | reverse complement strand
GAACTTTTAAAAGAAGTTTCCAAAGAACGTTTGGTAATTATGGTAACGCATAACCCCGAACTTGCCGAAAGATATTCTTCGAGGATAATAAAAATCGTAGACGGTTCTATATTAGACGACAGTTCTCCCGTTCCGATTATCGCGGAAGTGAAAAAGCGCGACAAAAAGGAAAAGAAAGTAAAAAAGCCGTCGATGTCTTTTTTTACCGCGTTCAGGCTGTCGCTCAAAAATCTGTTTACAAAAAAAGGCAGAACCGTTTTGACCTCTTTCGCAGGCAGTATAGGCATAATAGGCATCGCGCTCATTCTCGCCGTTTCGCAGGGGACGACGGGGTATATAAACCATATTCAGGAAAGCACGCTCGCTTCCTATCCTTTAACCATTCAGTCCACCAGCACGGACCTTAGCACGTTAATGAAAGCGTTTATGTCCGCAGGCAAAAAAGGCGAACACGCAAACGACGCCGTTTATAAAGAAACGGTTATAGGCGACTTGGTAAACGCGCTCGTAAAAACCAAAACGGGCGATAACGACCTCAACTCGTTCAAAACGTATTTAGACGGAGAAATGAAAAAAACCGATTCTTCTATGTATCAGGCAGTCAGCGGCGTTCAATATACCTACGATATGACGCCTTTGATATATACCAAAAACATAGACGGAAAGGTTATCAAGTCAGACGCTAACGAAGTTATGAGCAAAATGCTCTCGCAATTTTTCAGCGGCAGTTTGACGAGCGGCGAAGAAACGAGTTCTTTATCGGGTTCTTCTACGTTAAGCGCATTGATGGGCGGTTCGTTAAGTTCGGGAACCTGGCAGGAATTGCTTAAAGGCAATAACGGCGAAACCGTTAACGGAATGATAAAAAACCAATACGAAGTGGTATACGGTTCTTGGCCTAACGACTACGACGAAGTAGTTTTGGTGTTGAACGAAAATAACGAACTCGACGACTTGACTTTGTATGCCTTGGGCTTGATAAGTCAAGAAGAAATAGATAAAATAATGGAGTCGGTAATAAACGGCACCGAATACGCGGTAACTTCGCAAAAATGGAGTTACGAGGAAATTTGCGCAAGAACTTACAGAACCATATTGCCTGCCGATTGTTATAAAAAAGTGGGCGACGCGTTCGTGGATTTCAGTCAAACGGAAAGCGGTTTGAACGTTTTATATCAAAACGGCGTAGATCTAAAAGTAAAAGGTATAATCCGTCCCAAGGAAACTACCGACAGTCCTATGCTTTCGGGCGCGATAGGTTATACGCACCAACTTACCGAATACATAATAAAAGAAGCGGCAAAATCTCCCGTAGTAATAGCGCAACTCGAAAATCCTAACGTCGACGTTTTGACGGGTTTGCCGTTTAAATCCAATACGGGCAGTTTGAGCGACCAGCAAAAAAAGACGGCTTTCTTGGAATACGTTAACGGGCTCGAAGACGAAGCGAAGGCGGAAATGTTCGTTAAAATATCCTCCGTAATGCCCGAAGAGCAACTCCAAGCGCAAACGGAAGCGGTGCTCTCGACCTATGCCGACAGAACGGCGTTGGAAGCGGCGATAGCCGGTGCGTTGTCGGCAGAAACGGGGCTTGCTCCCGAACAAATTCAGTCTTATCTCGCGGGTATGACGGAGCAAGAACTAAAATCGCTCATAACTCCGCTTTTGCAAGAACAGATAAAAACGCAATATGCCGAAAGCGTTAAAAATTCGCTTTCCGCAATGTCCGTAGCGGAAAAGGTCAACGCGTTAAACGCCGCGCTTCCCGCATATACCACCGAGCAATGCGCGCTCTATTACGACGAAGCGATGACTTTCAGCGAAAATTCTTTGGAAGACAATCTAAAAACTTTCGGGGCGGTAGACCTTGCCACGCCGAGTTCGGTAAGCATATACGTTTCTACTTTCGACGATAAATCGGTTGTGGAAAACGCAATCGAAACTTATAACGACGGGGTGGAAGAAAGCAAAAAAATCAAGTATACCGATTACGTCGGCTTGCTTATGGGTTTGGTAACGCAGATTATCGACGCGGTTACATACGTGTTGATAGCGTTCGTTGCCATTTCGCTTGTGGTTTCATCCATAATGATAGGCGTTATAACGCTCATATCCGTTCAAGAACGCACCAAGGAAATCGGAATACTGCGCGCTATCGGCGCTTCCAAAAAGGACGTGTCGAGTATGTTTAACGCGGAAACGATTATAATAGGTTTCGCTTCGGGCTTGTTCGGCGTGCTGATAACCTATTTGTTGTGTATACCGATAAACGTAATACTCCGCTCGCTCACGGGTCTTGTCACTCTTAAAGCGACGTTGCCTATATCGGCGGCGGCTATTTTGGTGGGAATAAGCGTTCTTCTAACTTTGATAAGCGGAATAATTCCTTCGAGAAGCGCGGCGAAAAAAGACCCCGTAGTCGCTTTAAGAACGGAATAGAAACAAAAAGATTAAAACTCAAAAAAAACAAACCGCTCGGCTTTTCGAAATGCCGAGCAGTTTAAAATAATCCGCGCTTTCTCGAAAAAAACGGGAAAGCGCGGATTTATTGTTTTTCAACTAAAATTTAATTTTTTTCTCAACGAATTCCGCAACTTCGTCTATGGGTAAACGTATCTGTTCCATAGTGTCTCTGTCGCGCAGAGTAACGGTTTCGTTTTCTAACGTTTCGAAGTCGATCGTTACGCAATAAGGCGTGCCGATTTCGTCTTGACGACGATAACGTTTGCCGATAGAACCCGCTTCGTCGTAGCAACACATAAAGTTTTTGCGCAGTTTATCGTAAATTTCTTTGGCTTTTGCCGAAAGGTTTTTCTGCAACGGAAGCACGGCTACTTTATATGCGGCGACGGCGGGATGGAAATGCATAACCACTCTCGTTTCGCCGTTTTCTAATTTTTCTTCGTCGTATGCTTCGCTCAGCACCGCAAGCATAAGTCTGTCCGCGCCGATGGAGTATTCCACAACGAAAGGAGTGTATCTTTCGTTGGTAACGGGGTCGGTGTATTGCATGCTCTTTCCGGAATATTCCTCGTGCCTCGATAAGTCGTAGTTGGTTCTGTTATGAATACCGTTAAGTTCCGACCAACCGATGGGGAAAAGATATTGAATGTCGCAAGCCGATTTAGCGTAGTGCGCAAGTTTGTCGTGGTCTTTGTATCTTAAATGTTCGGGATTAAAGCCGAGGTCCAACAAGAAGTCCCACGCTTTTTTCTTGAAACTTTCGTAATATTCTCCGTCCGTTCCTTCCTTGCAGAACCATTGATGTTCCATTTGTTCGAATTCTATCGTTCTGAAAATAAAGT
>CAYQLN010000101.1:0-3314 GCA_964418455.1 uncultured Christensenella sp. | reverse complement strand
AAGCGAAGAAGAGATGCCGAAGTGTTGGTACAACGTGCGCGCCGATATGAAAAATAAACCCGCGCCGTTATTGAATCCGATCACTAAACAACCCGCGTCGATAGAAGAATTGTCAAAGATTTTTTGCGAAGACCTCGCTCGACAAGAATTAGACGACGTAACGCCTTATTTCGAAATACCTCAGGAAATAAGGGATTTTTATAAAATGTACAGACCTTCGCCGCTTATCAGAGCGTATTGTTTAGAAAAAAAACTCGGTACGCCCGCGAAAATATATTATAAGTTCGAAGGAAACAACACGAGCGGAAGTCATAAATTGAACTCCGCAATAGCGCAGGCGTATTACGCAAAAAAGCAGGGCTTAAAAGGCGTTACGACCGAAACGGGCGCTGGGCAATGGGGCACCGCACTTTCAATGGCTTGCGCGTATTTGGGACTCGATTGCAAAGTATTTATGGTCAAGTGTTCATACGAGCAAAAACCTTTCCGCAGAGAAGTTATGAAAACTTACGGGGCAAACGTAACCCCGTCGCCTTCCTCAACTACGGAAGTCGGTAAAAAAATTCTTGCGGAAAATCCCGATACGGCGGGAAGTTTGGGCTGCGCGATAAGCGAAGCGGTGGAAACCGCCACCGCAAACGACGGCTATCGCTACGTGCTCGGAAGCGTGCTTAACCAAGTATCGCTTCATCAATCGGTAATCGGTTTGGAAACAAAGACCGCGCTCGAAAAATACAATGAAAAAGCGGATATAATAATCGGTTGCGCCGGCGGAGGTTCTAATCTCGGCGGGTTAATAGCGCCGTTTATGGGCGAAAAATTAAGGGGCGAAAAGGATTATCGTTTTATTGCGGTCGAACCTGTGTCCTGTCCTTCGCTTACTCGCGGAAAATTCGTGTACGATTTTTGCGATACGGGTAAAATATGTCCGCTTAATAAAATGTATACGCTGGGAAGCAGTTATATGCCGTCGCCCATTCACGCAGGCGGTCTTCGCTATCACGGTATGAACAGCGTTATATCTCAGTTGTATCACGACGGATTTATCGAAGCGGTTTCCGTTAAACAGACGGATGTTTTCGAGGCGGCAGAATATTTCGCGAGAATAGAAGGTATTCTTCCCGCGCCCGAAAGTTCTCACGCGATAAAGGTTGCCATCGACGAAGCGATGAAATGCAAACAAACGGGCGAAAGCAAAACAATCGTGTTCGGTTTGACGGGGACGGGATATTTCGATATGTTCTCTTATGGAAAATATAACGACGGAAAAATGGAAAACTATCAGCCGACCGACCAAGAAATCGCAATCGCGCTCGAAAAAATTCCCAAAATCGACTAATCGGACAAAATGAAAAATTATCGTTTAAGTAACGGGGTCGTAATTCCGGAAATCGGTTTGGGAACTTGGTGTATAGAAAACGGTTCCGTTTGTAAAGTAATAAACACCGCGGTTCGGCTCGGATACGCTCATATAGACACTGCGCAATGCTACGAAAACGAAAGCGGCGTAGGCGAAGGGATCGGGTCTTGCGGACTGCAAAGGGAAAAAATCTTTTTAACGACCAAAGTTCGCGCCGAAATTAAAAATTATAAAGACGCTAAAAAAAGCATAGACGAGTCGCTAAAAAAACTCGATACGGAATATGTTGACCTTTTGCTGATTCATTGTCCTCAACCGTGGAATGAATTTTTGAGCGATAAAAAATATTATCGAGAAAACGCGGAAGTCTGGCGTGCTTTGGAAGAGGCTTATAAAGAGGGCAAGACTCGTTCGATAGGCGTTTCCAATTTTTTCAAAGACGATTTGCAAAACATTTTCGATAACTGCGAAATAAAACCGATGGTAAACCAATTTGTCGGGCAACCTAAACACGCGTTTTTCGATTTAATAGATTTTTGTAAGTCGAACGGCGTAGTATGCGAATCGTATTCTCCGATAGGACACGGCGACTTGCTTCGCGACGCGGAAATCGTCGCTCTTGCCGATAAGTATAGAGTTTCAACGGCAAGATTTTGCATAAAATACGTTTTGCAACTCGGAACGGTGGCGTTGCCGAAAGCGGTAAGCGTAAATCACTTAAAAGACAATCTCGATTTGAACTTCGAAATAAGCGAAGAAGATATGAATTTCCTAAAAAGTCTAAACAGATAAAGTCTTTAATTGTAATTATATGTAAGAATTGGCGGCTATTTAATCAAAATAAGTAAAACCGTGTCGATTTTGTTTGACGAAACTATTAAAAGTTGATATAATTCCAAACGTAAATTGAATATCGACGACGCTTTCGGAAGCATAAAAACAACCGAAAGAAGAGAAACTCTGGAGAATCTCGTAAGAGTGCCGAAGGTGCGAAAGGCTTAAAGCCCAAATCTCTCAGGCAAAAGGACGGAGCGGAATTTTTTCCACACTAACGATTATAAGGGTTGCTCGGCGTTCGTCGGGCAATCTTTTTTAGTATAAACGCAAAAGGAGAAAGATATGATTGAATGGCTGACTAACGTAGTTTCAACCGTAAACGGCTTTTTAGCCGATTACATACTCGTAGTGCTACTTATAGCGGTGGGGTTGTTTTATACCATACGCACGAAATTCGTTCAGGTTCGTTGTTTCGGACAAGGTCTGAAAAACGTTTTCGGCAGGCGCGAAAAGGGTGACCATAAAGGCGGAATGAGTTCTTTTCAAGCCTTTACTACCGCCGTTGCCGCGCAAGTCGGAACGGGTAATATAGTAGGCGCTTGCGGAGCGATATTAACCGGCGGACCGGGCGCTATCTTCTGGATGTGGCTTATCGCTTTTTTCGGTATGGCTACTATATACGCGGAAGCGGTTCTCGCAATTAAAACGAGAAAAGTCAACGAAGACGGAAGCATATCGGGCGGTCCGGTTCACTACATAAGACAAGCGTTTAAAGGTCCGTTCGGTAAATTCCTTGCAGGGTTTTTCGCGGTTGCGGTCATAATCGCCCTCGGTTTTATCGGAACTATGGTTCAATCGAACGCGATTAGCGAAGCCATAGTTACCGCTACGGGAAGCAGCAGTATAGCGATTCCGATAGTCGTTGGCGTAATATTAGTGGCAATCTCCGCGCTTATATTTATAGGCGGCGCGAAACGCGTTGCAAGTTTCACGGAAAAAATAGTACCGATAATGGCTATTATATATCTCCTCGGCGGAATAATTATTTTATGTATCAGAATTACCGCTTTGCCCGAAGCGATAGGTATGATATTTAAGTATGCGTTCACTCCAAACGCGGTAATCGGCGGCGGAGTAGGCGTCGCCATAAAAACCGCCGTAAGTATGGGTGCTAAAC
>CAYQLN010000100.1:0-3349 GCA_964418455.1 uncultured Christensenella sp. | reverse complement strand
GGTTTTCTCCTTTATCTAAATCTTTTATTTAAAAAAATTTCCGTTTTTACGTGTCCCGACGTCGCTTTCTCCGAATTGACGGCAAACGCTTTAACGCCCGCTATCTCCGCCGCGTAATGCGTGGTTTGCATAACGAGTTTTCCTCTTTCCAAAAGTTCCAGAACAACGTGGTGAGGCAAGTCCGCGCTCACTATTAAATCGGCTTTCGTGCTTCCGTTTTTAACCGCCGCAAGAGCAGCAGAACCTCCGCCGCCGCAAAAACTCGCCACGCGCGTTATTTTGGCATTCCTATTGCCGTAGGCAATAATGCTTTTGGTGCTTAACGCCTTTTTCGCAAACGCGACGTAACTCGCAAAAGCGGTTTTTTCTATTTCGAATTCTCTGCCGTAACCGTGAACGCCGTCTATTAAATCTATAATCTTATAACTTTTCGCGCCCAATGCACGAGCGAAACACTCGTCCGTTCCGCCGAAAGCCGCGTCTAAATTAAGATGCATGGAAATAACGTTGAGCCCGTGCCTTATAGCAGACAAAAGCGCGGCGTTTTCTCCGTGACAATCTAACGCTTTAACAGGCGAATAAATCGTCGGGTGATGGGTAACTACGGTATCGCAGCCGCTTCTTATCGCTTTATTTACCGCAGAAGAAACAAGGTCTAAGCAGAACAAACATTTTTTTATTTTGTCCGTTTGCCTAACCAAAATTCCGCTGTTGTCGTAGGCTCCGCGTTCTATTTGTTTAAGCGATAACTCCATCGGCGCGATTTTGCACAGCAAAGAATAAAATTCATTTAAATCATACATATTTCTTTACCAAATCCAAATATTCGAGCAATTCTCGTCGTTTGTTTTGCGGCAAGGTCATCGTTAAAAAGGTTTCCGTCTTTTTCTTTTCAACCGTCATTTTCTCCAAAAAAGCAACGGGCTTTTCCGTTATATTGGTTCTGCCGAAAAGAATCTCCTCTCTGCTTAAAAAATCCTCTCCCGCCGTTAAAACCAAAAGGTCATAAAACTTTCCACCGCTTTTAAAAAGGAAATCTTTTTTTACTCTATACCCCGACTCAACCGCTTTAACGCGAACTTTGTCCGTGTTCTTCATAGGTTGCAAAACAAGATTATCGGGCAAAAATTTCGCTTTACTTAAAATGGAAATTATCTCTTCTCCGCCCATTCCCGCAATAAGCGCAAGGTCGCAATCGGTTATTTTATCGAACCCGTCGCTTACGACGGATTCGACTTTCCCCGAAAGTATTTCCTCTTTAAGCAGTTCCTCGGCTTTTTTCAAGCAAAACGGACTTACGTCGGCTATAATCGCTTTGTCGCATTTTTTTTGCGAAATCATTTCCTTTGCTATGTAGCCGTGATCGCAGCCTATATCCACAAACACTTTTGCAGGCGGAAGTTCTTGAAATATTCTGTTTAACCTATCGGTCATCAGTCGATAAAATCCTTCAAAAATTTATTGCGACTCGGATGACGAAGCTTTCTTAACGCTTTCGCCTCTATTTGACGAATACGTTCTCTCGTAACGTTAAACTCTCTGCCGACCTCTTCCAAAGTCCTCGGTCTGCCGTCGTCTAAACCGTAACGCAAACGCAAAACTTTTTCCTCTCTCGGCGTAAGCGAATTGAGCACCGCGGTTAATTGCTCTTTAAGAATGGTTTGGTTAACCGCGTCTGCCGGCGCGGCGCTTCCCTCGTCTTCGATAAAATCCGAAAGGTGACTGTCTTCTTCTTCGCCGATAGGAGTTTCGAGCGAAACGGGGTCTTGCGCTATTTTTTGTATTTCGCGAACGCGTTCTTCGCTAACGCCCATTTCGACGGCGATTTCTTCCGGCGTAGGCTCTCTGCCGAGTTCTTGCAAAAGTTTACGCGAAACTCTTATTTGTTTGTTTATGGTCTCCACCATATGCACGGGGATACGAATGGTTCTTGCTTGGTCGGCTATCGCGCGGGTTATGGCTTGACGAATCCACCAAGTAGCATAAGTGGAAAATTTAAATCCCTTTTGATAATCGAATTTTTCCACCGCTTTCATAAGTCCGATATTGCCTTCTTGAATTAAATCCAAAAAATGCATTCCGCGCCCCATGTATCTTTTAGCGATGGATACGACAAGCCTTAAATTGGCTTCGCTGAGAAGCCTTCTCGCCGTTTCGTCGCCTTCCATCATTCGCTTCGCGAGTTCCGTTTCCTCTTGCGGACTCAACAGCGGAACTTTACCTATATCTTTAAGATACATTTTAACGGGGTCGTCCATGCTGACTTCTTTAAGAAGTTGGTCGTAAAGTTCTTTATTATGCTCGTATTCGTTTACGATTTGAATTCCCGCGTCTTCGAAGACCTTATATATTTCCTCCAATTCCGCGGGGCTCGCTTCGTATTTATCGAGTTTGTCGTAAAGTTGGTCGGTCATTATAGAACCGCGTTTTTTATATTCGATTATGATATCTTGCACCGCGGCGTTTAATTTCTCCGAACGCGCCTTTTCCGCCTCGTTCGCAAATTCGCTTTCCGCGCTAACGTCCTCGATAGATTGATTTTGTAATTTTTTTTCTTCCATATACGTTTTCTCCTTACGGTAACCGTAATTATTTGTTTATCTTGTTCTTTTTTATTATCAATTCGCTGAGTTCTTTCGTATAAGTCCTCTTCTTTTCCGTTTCGGTTTCCGTTTTTAACAAAGTTTTTACCCTTTCTATATCCGCCTCTATCGAAGACAACTTCAACGTTTTAACGCAATCGGCGAAATATTTAGCCCTATCGAACGCGGAATCTATCGCGACCGTTTCGTCCATACTCGCAAGTTTGGATTTTTCCTCCTCTTCGTCGTCGCCCAAAATTTCAAACACGTCGTTAAACCTGACTTTTTCGCCCTTGCTCTTCTTTTTTAATATATATTCCTTAACCGTGTTATGTGCGGGAAGGAAAAATTCTATTCCGTTCAAATCCGTTTCTTCGGCGTAAGGTTTGCAATCTAAATAAGAAAACAAAACGAACCGCGCCGCAACGAGCGTTTTATCTTCGCCCGCTTCTTTAAATCTTTTAACGGGTTCCTCGCTCTCTAACGGCATTGCCGAGGCTATCCCGTACAACTCGCGCCGCAACGCTTCGAGAGTGTATCCCGTTTCCTTTCGCACGGTCATAAGCAAATCTTCTTGCTCGGCGGCGGAAGGACTCTCTTTAATCACTTTGAGCGCGGCGGAAACGTATTTTCTTCTACCGTCCGTAACCGACAGGTCGTAAGTCTTCTTTATAATATCTAATTTAAAATCTATCAAAGGCATTGCGTTTGCGAGTAAATCTTTATATCCTTGCGCGCCGAATTTTTTTATAACGTCGTCGGGGTCC
>CAYQLN010000099.1:0-3517 GCA_964418455.1 uncultured Christensenella sp. | reverse complement strand
CCGTATTCGCGACCATTCCTTCCGCGGCTGCGGCTTCCGCGCTTATCTACGTCGGCGTTTTGATGATGAAGAACAACGTTAAATCCATTGATTTCTCTAATGCGATTAACGCGACCACCGCTTTCCTCACAATCGTTATTATGGTTCTTTCTTACTCCATAACAAAGGGTATCGGCTTCGGTATGATTTCCTACACGATTATGTCGCTTATCTCTTACGTAATCGAAATCATCGTTTATGCTTGCAAGAAAGACAAAACCACCGTTAACGAAGCGGGCGAAACCGTTGAAATCGAAAAACCGAAATTCAACGTTTCCGTCGTTGCGATTGTCGTAACCGTTCTGTTCCTCGTTTACTTCTTGGTTCCTAAGGTTCTTTAATATTGGGGACGAGATAAACGGACCGAAAAAGGTTAAAAATTAAAAATTTTCCCGTGCCGAAATTTTTCGGCACGGGAATTTGATTTTAAACCGATTTAAACAAAAAATTTTGCAAGAGTTCCGAAAGAAACCGCGCGAAAACGCATATCCCGCAAGAAATTCTTAAAAGCGGGCGGCGCGTGGTAAAACAGTTCGAAACCGATTTAAAAAAAGCGGCAGAGCCTCCCTTGAAAAAAAGGGAGGCTCTGCCGAATTCGTAACGAAAAAACAGCGAACTAAGAGGAAAGTCTCTCGCTTAGCGAAAGCCATTCTTCGGTCAGTTTTTCTATCAGAGAGGTTTTTTCTTCGAGTTCGGTTTGAATTTTGGTTACTTTAACGAAATCGCTATAAATTTCGGGGTCTTCCAGCAATTTTTGGAGCGACGCCGTTTCTTGCTCCAAAAGCCCGATTTGTTCTTCCGTCTTTTTGAGTTTGCGTTCGATTTTCGATTTTTCTTTTAGCGGCGTGGTGAAGCCGCGCTTGTTTTCTTTGCAAGCGGCGGGCGGTTTTTCCGCAAGTTCCGCGTGTTCGGCTTGATTTTCTTTAACGCGTTCCGCTTCTTCGTATTCGGCATAGGTTATCGGATAAAAATTCGCTCCGCCGTTTTCGAAAACGAGCAAGCGGTCGGCTACCTTGTTTATCAAATAACGGTCGTGTGAAACTATTATAATCGTTCCCGAATACTCGCAAAGCATTTCTTCCAGCGTTTCTTTGTGGACTACGTCTATATGGTTGGTGGGCTCGTCGAGTATTAAAAAGTCGGGCTGTTTTTTGAATATTTTGCATAAGCCCAGCCGAACCTTTTCTCCGCCCGAAAGTTCGCTGATTTTTTTGAAAACTTCTTCGCCCGAAAAGTTGAACGCGCCCAGCGACGTTCTGATTTGTTCGTCGGTAAGAAACGGGAACTCGTCGCGGAAATCTTCCAAAACGGTTTGTTCGCTTATGCGCTGTGCCATTTGCTGGTTAAAATAGCCGATTTCCGTTTTTAAGCCGAAACAAAATTCGCCCGAAAGTTTTTCCGTTTCTCCCGTCAAGGTTTTAACGAAAGTAGATTTTCCCGTGCCGTTGTTGCCTATAACGCCTAATTTTTGACCGCGTTTCAGTTCGAACGTCACTTTTGCCAGCGGTTTTTCTTTGTCGTAGCCCACGCAAAGGTCTTTTGCGAAAAACGCTTTGCCCGCGCTTTCGGTTTTCGGTTGAAAGTGCGCCTTAAAGGTTTTTAGGTCGTAGCCTTCGGGGCGAGTCAGTTTTCTCATGCGTTCGATTTGCTTTAATTTAGATTGCGCCATAGAGGCTTTCGTCGGCTTGTATCTGAAACGCTCCACGAGTTTTGTCAGCCGCGCTATTTCGGCTTGCTGATATTCGTAGTCCTTAACGCTCTTTTCGTAGTCTGCGCGCTTTTGCCGAACGAAAGAAGAATAGTTGCCCTTATAGCATTTGGTTTCCCCGTATTCTATTTCGTAAATTTTGGAACAGGTGTTTTCTATGAACTGTCTGTCGTGCGAAACGGTCACTACGGCGGATTTATAGGCGCGCAAGTAACTTTCCAGCCATTTTGTCGCCGAAACGTCGAGGTGGTTGGTAGGCTCGTCTAAAAGAAGCACGTCGGGATGAGAGAGTAATAGTTTCATAAAAGCGATTTTCGTGCGTTGTCCGCCGGAAAATTCGCAGATTTTTTTGCGCTTGTCTTCTTCGGTAAAACCGAATTTTTTCAACATTACCGAATATTCTTTTTTATAGGCATATCCGCCGAGTAGTTGATATTTATCTTGCAGGGCAGAGTATCTTTTAATCGTTTGCTCGCTCGTTTCCGTTTGCATTTTTATAAGCAGATTTTCCGTTTCGTTTTCTATGTCGGTAAGCGGTTTGAAAACGGACAAGATCTCTTCCGAAAGAGTTGCGTTTTCGTTTTGAAAATTTATCTGTTTTAAAAAGCCGATTTTCGGGTTCCCCGATTTTTCTATGCAAAAAGGATTTTCGCCCGTTCCGCTCTCCATTCGTATTTCGCCCGAAATGCAATTTAAAAGGGTGGTTTTGCCCGCGCCGTTTCTGCCGACGACTGCAATTTTTTCGCCGTCTTTTATTTCTATGTTAACGTTTTCGAGAACGGAAACCGCGCCGAAACAAACCGCCCCGTTTGTGATTTTGTAGTGCATAAAACTCCGTGAGAAAATTCCCGTCGCGTCGCGAAGGAAAATGGCTTTTATGATATTTTACAAGATAAAAATCGAGGTGTAAAGCAAATCGCGCAAAAATTAAGGCAGGCAGAAAAGTTTGTTCGTCGCTAAATTTCGGTTTTGAGTTCAAAAGATAGCGAATAGGTGTTGAAAAGTTTTTTTGCGTGTGATATAATTACCAATGGATTTTTTATTAAAAGCAAAATTTTGAAATCGCGGGCTTCGGCGAATAATTTTTTCGGCAAATCCGCGTAACGGAGAAAGATTATGTATAAAATCGTTGAAAGAAAGGCTCTTAATCCCACGGTCGTTCAACTTAAAATAGAAGCGCCGTTGGTTGCGAACAAGGCGAAACCGGGGCAATTTATCATTCTTCGCGTAGACGAGGCGGGCGAAAGAATCCCGTTGACCGTCGCGGGGGTCGATAAAGAACAAGGCACGGTTAAAATCATTTTTCAAATAGTCGGCGCGACAACCGAAAAACTCGCTCGCAAAAAAGAGGGCGAATGTTTGCAAGATTTCGTCGGTCCGCTCGGCACCGCCACGCATTTGGAAGGGCTTAAAAAAGTGTGCATAGTCGGCGGCGGCGTTGGCTGCGCGATAGCGTTGCCGATAGCGGAAGCGCTTCACGAAAGCGGCGCGGAAGTTACGAGTATTATCGGGTTCAGGAACAAGGATTTGCTCATACTCGAAAACGAGTTCGAAAATTGCTCGGACTCTTTAAGGATTATGACGGACGATGGCTCTTACGGCGAGCACGGTAACGTTACCGTTCCGCTTAAAGAAATGCTCGAAGGCGGCGAGAAGTTCGATATGATTATAACTATCGGACCGCTGATTATGATGAAGTTCGTGGTTCTAACCGCAAAGCCGTTCGGAACGCCGATAACCGTTTCGATGAACCCCGTTATGATTGACGGA
>CAYQLN010000098.1:0-3558 GCA_964418455.1 uncultured Christensenella sp. | reverse complement strand
GTTGATGTATCATTATTTCGCTGTTCGGAAGAGCGTATCTCTTGCCCTTTTTTCCGCTCGAAAGAAGGAACGCGCCCATACTTGCGGCAAGTCCTATACAAATCGTGCTGACGTCGCACCTTATATAGTTCATCGTATCGTATATTGCCATTCCCGCCGTTACGCTACCGCCGGGGCTGTTTATATATAAACAAATATCTTTTTCAGGGTCTTTCCCTTCGAGATACAATAATTGAGCGACGACCGTATCCGCAACAGCGTCGTTTATTTCGCCGGTCAGAAAAATTATTCTGTCCTCTAATAACCTCGAATAGATATCGTAGCTTCTTTCGCCTTTTCCCGTGTTTTCGATAACGTACGGAACTACCGAATTTTTAACATTCATATCTATAATCTCCCCTTATCGACGATTAACCGATTACGTTTTCGTTTTTCAACAAATCGAATAATTTTTTGATAATGATTTCGTTTTTAACGTAGTCGAGTTGACGCGCGCCGAGTTTTTCTTTAACGTCGGGGACTTCTCTGCCTTGTTTTTTAGCCATATCCTCGATTTTTTCTTCCACTTCGGCGTCGGTCGCTTCTATCTTTTCGTTTTCGATAATTTTTTCGATAACGAGTTGCGATTTAACTATATCTTGCGCTTGCTCTTTATATCCCGCTCTAAACTCTTCCATCGTTTTTCCCATATATTTGAGATAATCTTCGAGTTTTAAGCCTTGATACGACATTCTGTATTCCATTTCTTGAACCATTCTGTCGATTTGGTTTTCGATAAGCGCATCGGGAATTTCCACGGTCGCGTTTTCGGTTACCTTTTTAACTATAACGTCTTCGATTTCGCGTTCCGCCCTGTCGTTATTCGATTTTTCCAATCTTTCTTTAGTTTCCGCTTTATATGCTTCAACGCTTTCCGCACCGACGGCGTCCTTTATAAACTCGTCGTTAAGTTCGGGAAGTTCCTTTACTTTGATTTCATGGAGTTTTATTGCAAAAACCGCGTCTTTCTCTTTTAATTCCTCTGCGTGATATTCTTCAGGGAATTTAACGTTAATATACCTGTCTTCGCCGATATTCATTCCTATAATTTGGTCTTCGAATCCGGGAATAAAGGAATTGCTTCCGATAACAAGCGTTTGTTTTTCTGCGGTGCCGCCTTGGAACTTAACCCCGTCTACGCTACCGGAATAGTCGATAATAACGGTATCGCCGTTTTCAACCGCCCTATTTTCCACGTTAACCAATCTCGAATTGCGGTCTAACAAACGTTTTATTTCTTCTTCGACGTCTTCGTCTTTAACATTATACTCAATCTTGTCGAACTTTATACCCTTATATTCGCCGAGTTGAACTTCGGGTTTTACGGCAACGACGGCAATCAAGGTTATTCCGTTTTCCGATAAATCTTTTATATCTATATCGGGACGGGCAACCGCTTCGATAGAAGGTTCTTTATCGAGCACTTCGCCGTAATATTTCGGAAATGCAATGTTTATCGCGTCTTCGAAAAATATACCTTCGCCATAAGCGTTTTCCAAAACTTTTTTGGGAACTTTTCCTTTCCTGAACCCGGGAACGGAATATCTGCCCTTGTTCTTTTCATACGCTTCGTTTATAGAAGATTTCCATTCGTTAGCATCCAATTCGATGGTTATTTTTACCGTGCTTTTTTCGGCTTTTTCAAAACTGTATTTCATTTCGCGCTCCTAAATGTTGTTTTTAATAAAAATCTTAAAATATTCTATCACATACTTAATAAAAAGGCAAGGTTTTTAACGGGTTTTACTTGTTTTTTAAAAATTCGGCGTGAACGTTCGGCTCGCAAATTATCGACTTATAACGCTCGTATACACAAAAACCGAGCGGAGATTTAGGCGGTTTTTTAACGTTCTTTTTTTCCGTATATACTATTTCCGTTTTTCCGCCGTTTCTACCCTTAGAATAATACGCGCAAATTTCCGCGCATTTAACAAGCACGCTTTCCTTGACCGATTTCCCCGCAGTTTCGATTATAAGATGAGAGGAATGAAAGTCTTTGGAATGCATCCAAATGCTGTCCGGTCTTGCTTGCCCTGTCAGTTTGTCGTTTTCTACGTTGTTTCTGCCGACCTTAACCGCAAACCCTTCTATAAAATATTCTCTGAACGAATTTTTCACGTCCGTGCGTTTTCTTTCTTTTTTGTTTTCTTTTATTAATCCGCAAGTTTTTAGTTCTTCCAAAATCAATTTATAATCTTCGATACTCTCGCAAAGTTCCGTTTCTTCTTCAACGCCCGTCAGGTATTGCAATTCTTCCGAAGCGGATTTAAGTTGAGGTTCGATTGCGGCAAGAGTTCGTTTTTTCTTTGAATATTTCTTAAAATACCTTTCCGCGTTTTGTGACGGCGACAACTTTTCGTCGAGAACGATGGTTCTTTCCGTATTTTCGTAATAATCGTAAACCTTAACAGAATCGGCTCCGCTTTTTATGAGGTATATATTAGACAAAATCAGTTCGCCGTCGCGACGATCTTCGTCAAAATCCTCCGCGCTTTTTTTCTTTGCGGAAATTTGAGCGACTTTCTTTTTTGCTTTTTTTAAAGCGGCGTTCAAAACGCTCGATATCCTGTGAGATATTTCTCTCTTTTCCTTAAAAGATTTTTTGTCCGCATAATATTCGCTCTCCGCAAGAACGAGAGAATTTTTCTTCTCATATTCGGCAGTTTCAGTTTTATACGGGAACACGAAAAAATCCGTCGCGACGCCGTTTTCAACCTGAACGCACGGACGCTTATTCGCAAAATAAACAAAATTATTTATATGTTCGAAGAAATTTAACGGCGAAAAATCGTTTCCGCCGAAAGTTTCCTTATAAAGCGAAACGATTTGCAAAACGGTTGACTTTGCTAATCCTTGCACGTTATCCGTAATAAATTCTTCGAGATTACCTCCCGCATAGTCTTTTAATCTTTGCAACAACCTTCGGTCCTTAGGTTCGAGTTTGTTTTGCTTCGGCGGAAAAACATACGGCAACCCGACAATTAACGGTCTAACGCCGTCGTCAAAGGAATTTATTCCCCTATTGCCGCCCAAAACCTTGCCGTTTTCGGTCAATATCAAATTACTGTACCTACCCATAAGTTCGGCATATAAACTTTTTTCTTTCCCGTCGAAAAATTCGTTCGACGAAAGAAAATCTATTTTAACGATTCTGTCAAAACCTACGAGAGAAATATTTTCCAACGTGGCGTTTAACAAATGCTTTCTTAAAAGCATGCAAAAATTGGGCGCGGTTAGCGGACTTTCCGGTTCTTTATCGGAAACGCCTATTCGCGCCGAAGACGGATTGACGCTCAAATGCAATTTATAAGTTTTCTTTCCCGTCCAAATCGTAAAATACACGTCGTCGGACGTGGGTTCGGTTATTTTGTTTACCTTGCCCCCTTTAAGCAAGTCGTTTAATTCTTCGCAAAGATATTTAAGGGTAAAAGCGTCCTGAGGCATTACTTTAATTCAAACGTTTTGCCGTTTAAGTAAAACAGCAAATCTTCCTTTCTAAAAGTCAAAGTCAGTTTATAT
>CAYQLN010000097.1:0-3616 GCA_964418455.1 uncultured Christensenella sp. | reverse complement strand
TCTTCGGTGGCGTGGACGGTATGCCCCTCTTGCCACAAAAATTCGCTTGTGCGAAGAAAAGGACGCGTGGTCTTTTCCCAACGCATAACGTTTGCCCATTGATTTATAAGAATTGGCAAATCCCTATAACTTTTCAGCCATTTCGCATACATTTGGCAGATAATCGTTTCGCTGGTGGGGCGGATAACCAACGGTTCGGCAAGTTCCTCTCCTCCCGCCCTGGTTACCATAGCCACCTCGGGAGCGAACCCTTCCACGTGTTCGGCTTCCTTTTTTAAATAACTTTCGGGAATAAGCATAGGGAAATATGCGTTTTTAACGCCCGTCTCCTTAAACCTTTTGTCCAAGTCTTTTTGAATATTTTCCCAAATCGCATAGCCGTAGGGTCTTATAACCATAGTTCCCTTAACCGGACCGTAATCCACGAGTTCGGTTTTTAAAACCACGTCCGTATACCACTGCGCAAAATTTTCGTTGATGTCTGCAATCTGAGTTACGAATTGTTTCGAGTCCATAATACGCTCCTTCGCATAATAATCCATTTTTTTATCGTATTATATCACGACTACGGAATTTATACAAGTTTTTACTCGTTATTTGTTTAAAAGACTTGAAAAACAAGAGCGGTTAGCGTATAATGAATATGCTTATATTTATTCGGTTTTCAGCCGAAAATTACTAATTATTTCAGGAGAGAACAAATGCAAGACGTTAAAGAACTGACCATAAACGCCGTCCGCGTTTTGAGCGCGACGGCAATAGAAAAAGCAAAGTCCGGTCACCCCGGTCTTCCTCTCGGCGCGGCGCCTATCGGTTATTCTATTTTTTCCAATATGACGTTCAACCCGAAAAACCCCGATTTCGATAACCGCGACCGCTTCGTTTTATCCGCAGGTCACGGTTCCATGCTTTTATATTCTCTCCTCCACCTTTTCGGATACGACGTTTCGACGGAAGATTTGAAGAACTTCCGTCAACTCGGCGCAAAAACGGCGGGGCACCCCGAACGCGGAGTTTGTCCGGGAGTGGAAACGAGCACGGGTCCGCTCGGACAAGGCTTTGCCAACGCGGTCGGTATGGCGATTGCGGAAACCTATCTTGCCGAAAAATTCAACAAAGACGGGTTCGACGTTGTCGACCACTATACCTACGTTCTTTGCGGCGACGGGTGTTTGCAAGAAGGTATTCAATACGAAGCGGCTTCGCTTGCGGGACACCTCAAACTCGGCAAGTTAATCGCTTTTTACGACGATAACGACATTACCATAGAGGGCGACACGGGCATCACCTTTACGGAAGACGTTGCGAAACGTCATCAAGCGCTCGGCTGGCAAGTACTCAAAGTTAACGACGCTAACGACGTTAACGCCATAAACAAAGCCGTTAGAAAGGCAAAAGCCGAAAAAGAAAAGCCCTCTCTCATAATAATCAAATCGGTAATCGGGTACGGTTCTCCCCTCGCAGGCTCGGCGAACTGTCACGGCGCGCCGCTCGGCGAAGCGAACGTAGAAGAACTTAAAAAATCGCTCGGTTGGAACTACGCCCCCTTCGAAATTCCCGAAGAAGTTTATAAACATTGCAAAAAAACGGCGAGAAAAGGCGCGAAAGCCGAAAAGGCTTGGAAAGCGATGTTCGCCGCTTATGCGGAAAAATTCCCCGAATCTGCAAAGGAATACGAAAGTTATAAATCCCGCGATTTTTCCGCGCTGAAAAACAACGAAGACCTTTGGAAGTTCGAAAAGGAAGACGCGACGAGGGGTCACGGCAGCGTAATCCTCAATAAAATCGCGAATCTTTATCCCAACGTTATCGGAGGAAGCGCGGACCTTGCCCCCACCAATAAATCGTATATGAAAGGGCTTGGCGACTATTCCGCGGAAAACCGCACGGGAAGAAATTTGCATTTCGGAATAAGAGAGCACGCCATGTGCGCGATAGTAAACGGAATTTATCTGCACGGAATGTTATTCCCCTACTGCGCTACTTTCGCGATTTTTTCCGACTATATGAAAAACGCAATGCGTATGACGGCGCTAATGGGGCTTCCTATTCCCTTTATATTAACGCACGACTCGATAGGCGTCGGCGAAGACGGACCGACTCATCAACCCGTAGAACAGTTGGCGGGGCTTCGCTCCATGCCGAATATTAAGGTTTATAGACCCGCCGACGGCACGGAAACCGCAGCCGCTTGGATTAGCGCGATGACGGGCGACAAGCCGACCTGTCTGTTCTTATCGCGCCAAACGTTGCCGAACGTAAACGGCACTTCTAAAAACGCGCTTAAAGGCGGCTACACCGTCGTCTCGAAAGAAAACCCGCAAGCGATTATAATGGCGACGGGTAGCGAACTCAACGTTGCGATCAAAGCAAGCGAACTGCTCGAAGCAGAAGGAATTTCGGCGAACGTCGTTTCTATGCCCTGTATGGAAGAATTCGACGAGCAATCCCCCGAATACAAAGAAAGCGTTTTTCCGAACTCCGTTAGAGCGAGAGTCGCCGTCGAAGCGGGCGCGACCGCTCCTTGGTTTAAATACGTAGGATTAGACGGAAAGGTTATCGGAATGGAAAGTTTCGGCGCGTCCGCTCCCGCGAAAGAACTTTTCAAAAAATTCGGATTCACCGCGGAAAACGTTGCGAAAACCGTTAAAGAAACTTTGCACAAATAAAGATTAAATTGTTTATAGATAAATTTAAAAACAAAAACCTTTGCGAAACACGTTTCGCAAAGGTTTTTCTTTAATTCTTCTTGCTTACTTCTTGCAGGTCTTTTTTGCCGAACATTTTTTAGCGGGCGCTTTCGTAGCCGCTACTTCGCATTTTTCGGCAGGCTTCTTGTTGAACGATTTAAAAGCTTTGTCGCAGGGATTTTCAACTTCTTTGTCGCACTTAGCGCAAAAATCGAAAGTTCCGCAAGCGTCTGCGCCAATTTCTTCGCTCTTCTTCCATTTCATAACGTCAAGTTCCTGTTGTTTTTTCGTTATAGCCATTTCCGTATCTCTCCTTTTAATATTTGTCGTAAGAAATATATCACTTTAAAATATCCTTGTCAAACAAAAACGCTTTAATTTTTCGCTTTTTCCCCGCTCTTTTGTTCCGTTTTTGCATTTTTCTCTCCTTTTCTTTCCCGAACGTTAAATGCGGCGAGGCGGAAAATTTCCGCCTCGCCGTTCTTTTTTGTTGACTTTTTGTTTTTCGTTCAAAATAGTTTTGTCCTTGAACAAATTTGCTTTGTTATCCTTTTATTTATTTGCGTTTCCAATAGTACTCATCGTAGGTAGATTTCAAATACGTTGCGTTTTGCGTTGCGTTTGTTACCGTCACTTCCGTTCCGCTCGTTGCCGTGGAAGAAGTAGCAACATACCACCCACTCGTGTTTTCAAACGTTACGCTTGTTAACGAAGTGCAACGATAGAACGCATAATTTCCTATACTCGTTACACTATCGGGGATAGTTATGCTATTTAATGAAGTGCAGTTAAAGAACGCATTACTTCCTATACTCGTTACACTGTCGGGTAGGACTATGCTTGTTAATGAAGTGCAATTGAACGCTGAATAATATATAAACTTACAATTATCGTTTATAGTGCAAGTAGTTATATCTGTGGATTTT
>CAYQLN010000096.1:0-3626 GCA_964418455.1 uncultured Christensenella sp. | reverse complement strand
CTAAAAAATTCCCGAAAATCAATTTTATTGCGGCGCATTTCGGCGGATACAGGCGTTGGGATGAAGTCGATGTTTATAAGGGACTCGATAACGTGTATTTCGATACTTGTTCTTCCTTGCCGTTTATCGAAAGCGATTTCGCGCTTTCATTGATAAAAAAATTCGGCGCGGAAAGGTTCTTTTTCGGCGACGATTTTCCTATGTGGGACGCAAAGGCGGAATTGCAGCGTTTCGACAGGTTAAAATTAAACGATAAAGAAAAAGAAATGATACTTGCGGGTAATATAAAAAATTTTTTGGGACTAAAATAAAAAACATCGGCAAATAACGTAAAACGCTTGAAAAACGTTTGACAAGATAAAGCAAATTTATTATAATTAAAAAATAAAATATCAATAAATGCGAAGAAGGAAAATAGTTCCGCTCGATTCTTTAAGAGAGGCGTTGTTCGGTGCGAAACGTCAAGATAAAGCGGTTCTTCTCGGTCCGGAGCAGGAATAGCGAAAAAGCAGTAGTTATTCTCGGTGAGAACACGTCAGTTCAAAATAAAGCGATTGTCTGTAAGATGATAATCGGGGTGGTACCACGGATAATTTCGTCCCCGAACCTTTTCGGTTCGGGGCGGTTTTTTATATTTTCATTGTTAAAGGAGGCAGCATATGGAAAAAATTACTATCAGCGATATTTCGCTAAAAGAATGCTTGAAAAATCAAGCGGTCGGTTTAACGTTTAAAGAAAAATTAGAAATCGTTAAACGACTATGCGAGTTGGGGATAGATATCGTTGAACTACCGTTTGCTACCGAAAAAGCCGATGAAATTTTGGTGAAAACCGTTTGCGCTTTCGCAAAGAATACAAAAATCTCGATTTCGGCTTCTAACGCGAAAGAAATCGAATCGGCAAGCGCGATGCTTTGTAACGCTAAAAATTCGAGGGTGGCGGTAGAAATTCCCGTTTCGCCCGTGTATATGGAATATTTTTCCGCTAAAAAACCAAAAGCCGTTTTAGAAGTGGTTAGCGATTTAACCGCTAAGGCGAGCGCGACGGGTATCGAAACGGAAGTTAATTTTATCGACGCGACCAGAGCGGACGTCGCTTTCCTTTGTCAAGCAATAAAAACCGCTATCGAGTGCGGGGCTAACGTAGTTTCCGTTACCGACCTTGCCGGTGTTATGACGCCCGAAGAATTCGGTTCGTTTATCGAAGAATTATATAAGTCCGTTCCCGAACTCGAAAACGTCAAACTCGGTATTCAGTTAAGCGACGCTTTCGCAATGGCTACGGCGTCGGTGCTGACTGCTTTCGAAAAAGGCGTTAGAGAAGTTAAAGTTTCGGCGGTTTCCGTTCGCGGACTTGCGGATTTCGAAACGTTTGCTAAAACTATGGAATTTTTGGCGAGCAAAAGAGGGTTCGTTTGCGGAATCAATAAAACCTTAACCGTAAAAACGCTAAGCAGAATAGAAAATCTTGCGGCTCGTCGCGGCGTGCTCGGCGCGCTTTCCGACGGTGCGGAGGATAAAGGAGAAATCAACAAAGATATTTCCGAACAAGACCTTTCCGTTCTCGTTTCCGAAAACGGATATGATATTTCGAGCGAAGATTTCGAAAAGGTTTTTGCGGAGTTCAAGCGCATCGCGGAAAGAAAAACCGTAACGCTTAGCGATTTGGAAGTTATAATTTCAAACGTCGTTATGCAAGTTCCCGAAACCTACGTTTTAGATAAATTTTCCGTTAACAGCAGCAACGTTCTAAGGGCAACCGCAAGCATTTGTTTGAAAAAAGAAGGAAAAGAAATATTCGGGTTATCATTCGGAAACGGCGCGGTCGACGCGTGCTTTTTAGCACTCGAAAACATTGCGGGAGAGCATTTCGAACTGGAAAATTTCGAAATAGGCGCGGTAACCGCGGGAAAAGAGGCTATGGCTCAAGCAATAGTTAAATTAAGAAGCGACGGCAAAGTTTTCACGGGAAGAGGCATTTCTACCGACGTTGTCGGCGCAAGTATCAGGGGCTACGTAAACGCGCTCAATAAAATAGTTTACGAAAGGGGCAATAAATGAAATTATCGTTTTCGACAAACGGCTGGAAATTAGATTTTTCGGGGCTTATAAAACTTTGCGTCGAAAATAAAATTCAAGGTCTTGAAATACACGACGTTAAAGAGGTTTCCGCGCAAAGCAACCCGTTTTCTGCGGAAAATATTTCGCATACCAAAAAAGTATTGTTTGAAAACAACGTTTCTATATGTTGTATAGACGCGGTTTCTAACTTTGCCGATTTGGTTAATATCGAAGACGCGGTTAAAGAAGTTTCTTCTCTTATCGACCTTGCTTCCGATTTAAAAACTCCGTTTATCAGATTGCACGCTTTTAACGACGGCGCGATTAAAACGGAAGAAAATAACGTTACCGAAAAACTTATCGGCGTTATGCCGGAACTTATTGCGAAAGCAAGAGAAAACGACGTAACTCTTTTAATGGAGTCTATGGGCGTTTATGCGGATACCTCCAAATTATCTAATCTTTTAGACGCTTTTGCTTGCGATAATTTTTCTGCGGTTTGGGATATTCATCATACCTACAGGTCTGCGGGGGAAACGCCGGAGGTTACCGTTAAAAATCTCGGTAAACACATAAAACACTTGCATATTAAAGACAGCGTGAACGAAAACGGCGTAAAATTCTGTTTGCTCGGCGAGGGCGATTTGCCGTTAAAAACAGTTTTCGAAGGTATGCGTTCAATTAACTACGAAGGTTTCGTTTCGCTTGAACTAATGCCCGAATGGTTAGAAACTCTTGCCGATACGGAAATCGTTTTGCCGCAGTTTGCAAGTTATATGTCCACTTTCGAGCCTATTCCTTCGTGGCAAAATACGTTATACGACAACAATCGAAAAACGGGTAAATACATTTGGAAAAAAGAAATGCTTATCGAAAGAACCTTTTCTCAAATGCTCGACAGAGTAGTGGAAGAGTTCCCCGACCAACTTGCTTTCAAATATACCACTCTCGATTATACCAGAACTTATTTAGAGTTCAGAGACGAAGTAGACGTTGTTGCGAGAGCGCTTATGAGTATGGGCGTGAAAAAAGGCGATCACGTTGCGGTTTGGGCGACTAACGTTCCCGAATGGTATTTAACTTTTTGGGCAACCACTAAAATCGGCGCGGTCTTGGTAACCGTCAACACCGCGTATAAAATTCACGAAATAGAATACTTGTTAAAACAAAGCGATACGCATACGCTCGTTTTGGTAAAGGGTTGGAGAGACTGCGATTATCAAGGAATAATCAACGAACTTTGCCCGGAACTGAAAACGTTGAAAAAAGGCGAGGCTCTGCATTCCAAAAGATTGCCTTTCCTTCGTAACGTCATAACGGTAGGGTTTAAGCAAGACGGCTGTTTGACCTATCCCGAATTTATGTCCATGGCGAAAAACACATCTCAAGAGGAGATGATAAGACGCGCAAATTCCGTATCGGTTAACGACGTGTGCAATATGCAATACACTTCCGGCACGACTGGATTCCCGAAAGGCGTAATGCTCACGCACTACAACATAGTAAACAACGGCAAGTGTATCGGCGACAGAATGGATTTATCTCCCGCCGACAGAATGATGATTC
>CAYQLN010000095.1:0-3632 GCA_964418455.1 uncultured Christensenella sp. | reverse complement strand
TCGCTTTAATATACGAGGTGTTTCCGGCCTTTGCCAATCGAACTTTAATCGTTCCCGCGCCGTCGTATGTAACTATCAGTCTGTACCACGCCATGGAAGTGGTGGGTATGGCGGTCGTGTCGTATTTAACTTCATAAGTACTGTCGAAAGAAACGATAAGCGTTCCCCACACGTATTGCACTCTGAAAGAATTCCAGTTGCCGTTGGTTATGATTTCGTTCGCGCCGCCCGCGCTCGTGCCGAGCCTGAGCGTCGTCGCGATGGTCCAACTATCCGTCGCGCCCACTTGATAGGTGGGGTCGTTTGCTCTTTCGTTAGCGGCGAAAGAGTTTGTTTGACTCGGATTGGAAGAAAGCGGAACGAATTCCAACCCGTCCGTCGCTTCCGTATAAGAAGAAGAGTCGCAAGAAGTCAAATCGTATCCGTTACCCGTCATATCCTTCCCGTATGTGGCAAGGCTGTCGAATCGATACCACGCTTTCAGCGCGGTTGCCGCCGCCGCGTCAGTTACGCTCGATTCAGAACTCATTCCGGAAAATCCCAACGCAAAAAGCACAAACGAACAGCACGCGAGTAAAACGAGCGCCGCGCGTTTTATAAATACGTTTCGAATCCCCTTAAAGTTTTTCATTTTTCACTCCTGAACTAAAAACAAATTTCAATTCAAGTCGCATAAGTAAAGATAATTTCGCGTTTTTCACGCTTATTTCGCTCTACCCGAACGGCAAAAACGAAGAGTGCGAAACCTATAATACACGATAATAATACCATTTTGGTTATTTTATTATATAACGGAGCCTTTATATTGTCAATATTTTTTTGTTTTTTTATCGCAAAAAACGGTTATTTTTATAACTTTTAAGGAGCGTTTAAAGAAAAAACGACAATAAAATTCGAAAAAATCGGCATAAATGAAAAATCTCGGCGGAAAATTTCCGCCGAGATGAGTTTTTTTATCGTAAAGCCGATTAAACGTCGCCTTGCGCTTTCATCGCTTCCGCGACTTTAATGAAGCCCGCGATATTCGCGCCCGCCATATAGTTGCCTTTCATTCCGTATTTAGCGGCGTTTTCGTCGCAAGCCTTGAAGATGCTCCTCATGATGCCGTGAAGTTTTTCGTCCACCTCTTCGAACGTCCAAGAAATTCTGCCGGAGTTTTGGCTCATCTCTAAACCGCTGGTAGCAACGCCTCCCGCGTTTGCCGCTTTCGCGGGTCCGTAGAGCAAGCCGTTTGCCAAATAGGTATCTATCGCTTCGGGAGTGGAGGGCATATTCGCGCCTTCGCTTACAACCTTGCAACCGTTTTTAACGAGGATTTTCGCGCTTTCTCCGTCGATTTCGTTTTGAGTCGCGCAAGGAAGAGCAATGTCGCAAGGAATAGTCCAAATCCCCTTGCAACCTTCGTGATATTCGGCAGTAGGAACCGCGTTGACGTATTCTTTAATCCTTTTTCTTTCTACTTCTTTAAGTTGTTTAACAACGTCTAAGTTAATGCCGTTCTTATCGTAAATATAGCCGTTGCTATCGCTCATAGCGACGACTTTCGCGCCGTATTCGGTGGCTTTTTGACAAGCGTATATGGCAACGTTACCGCTACCGGAAACCAAAACGGTTTTACCTTCGAAACTCGTTCCGTTGGCTTTGAGCATTTCGTTGGTAAAATAGCAAAGACCGAATCCCGTCGCTTCCTTTCTCGCAAGGCTGCCGCCGTAGGTCAATCCTTTACCCGTTAAAACGCCTACCCATTCGTTTCTCAATCTCTTATACATTCCGAACATATATCCGATTTCTCTCGCGCCCGTGCCGATGTCGCCTGCGGGAACGTCGCAATCCGCGCCGATATGACGATAAAGTTCAGCCATAAAACTTTGGCAGAAACGCATTATTTCGCCGTCGCTCTTGCCTTTGGGGTCGAAATCCGAACCGCCTTTACCGCCGCCCATAGGAAGCGTGGTCAAGCTGTTTTTGAAAATTTGCTCGAATCCGAGGAATTTGATTATACCGAGATTAACCGAAGGATGAAGCCTTATGCCGCCCTTATAAGGTCCGATTGCGGAATTGAACTGAACGCGGAAACCGCGGTTAACGCGATGAACTCCGTTATCGTCTACCCAAGGAACTCTGAAAATGATTTGACGTTCGGGTTCTACTATCCTTTCCAAAACACCCGCCTCGACCAAGTCGGGACGTTGTTCTATAACCGGTTCGAGCGAAGTGAAAACTTCGGTTACCGCTTGAATAAATTCCGGTTCACCCGGGTTACGCTGTTTGGTGCGTTCCAAAAGGTCTAATATGTATGCGTTTTTAATTGCCATAACTATATCCTCCATTAGTTTCTCTTTACTTTTTTCAAATTATAGCACAAATTTTTAGCGATAGTATATTTTTTAAACTGTTTTTTTATATAAATTTTTTTATATCGAATATTATTTTTCTTTATATTTCGTTCGCTCGGAAAATCGCGCTAAAAACAATGTTGCAAATCCACGAAAACCGCGAACAACAACAGCGCGACAAGCCCTATCGTATGAATTATTCCCTCCGCTTTTCTGCTTATAGGCTTTCCTCTTATAGCCTCTATCAAACAAAACGCCACTCTCGCACCGTCGAGCGCGGGGACGGGTAATAAATTGAACACGGCAAGGTTTACTCCCAAAAACGAAGCCATATACAAAAGATATTTAAATCCGCCGAGTTTAACAGCCTCCGCCGTAAGCGTCAACGTAGTTACCGTTCCGCCCATCGACGACACGCCGAGTTTACCAGTTAACAATTCGCCGAGCACACTGAAAACCGTGCCCGCGAGTTTAAAAGAATATTCGAAACTTCTGCCTATCGTTTGAAAAAAACCGTACCGAACGCTATCCGAATACAAAGAGGAATAAGTTTCTCCGTCTTTTTCGGTAAACGTACCGAGCGCGGAACAAAGCGTGCTTAAATCTTCCATATTCTCGAAATGCGTCCCGTGGCGAAGAGTTACTTCGATGGAAATTCTTTCGCCGCCGCGAATCACCTGCATATCGACGGTTTCGCCTTTTTCTTTGTTCTCGACGCCTTTCATAAGGTCGGTAACGAGGTATACGTTTTTCCCGCCCGCCTTTATTATCACGTCGTTCGCAGCCAAACTCTCGCTCGCGGAATATTCGGAATTTATCGCGACGTCGTTTATCTTTATCGCGGAGCCGCCGTATACGCCGAACATAAGCATTATAATGAGAACGGAAAAAACGTAGTTCATAAGCGCGCCGGAAACCAAAACTATTATGCGTTGCCAAACGGGCTTGTTGTTAAAAGAATTTTCCTCTTCCGTCGCCTCGTCTTCCCCGTCGAACGCGCAAAATCCGCCGAGAGGCAAAGCCCGCACGGAAAACAACTCGCCGTTCTTTTTGGTTTTTTTAAATATCGCGGGACCGAACCCGATTGCGAATTCGTTTATTTTGAAACGGAAAAGTTTTCCCGTCACGTAATGCCCGAACTCGTGCACCGTTATCATTGCGAGAAGCATTAATACGGCTATTAAAATATAAACCGCGTAATTCGCCGCCTCCGCAAAAGACAAAAGCAGATTATTTTGCATTTATTCTCCCGATAATTTCTTCGGCTTTTTTTCTGCCGAAAACATCCGCCGCCGT
>CAYQLN010000094.1:0-3667 GCA_964418455.1 uncultured Christensenella sp. | reverse complement strand
ATAGTGGCTTTTTGCTGCCATTGGTGTTCGTATGCCGGTGCAGACCTTGCCGGAAACAACAGACTGAGTTATCCCGCGGACGTTAAAATAATCCGCGTTCCCTGTTCGTGCAGAGTAAATCCGATGTTCGTTTTGAAAGCCTTTCAAAAGGGCGCGGACGGCGTTATAATTTGCGGTTGTCACCCGGGCGATTGTCACTATACGTCCGGAAACTATTTCACGAGAAGAAGAATGGCGGCTCTGTTTTCCATGTTGGATTACTTGGGAATAGAAAAAGAAAGAACGAGAGTAGAATGGGTTTCCGCCGCGGAAGGGGCTAAATTCGCTGCAACTATGAACGATTTCGCTCAAAAGGTTGCCGCTCTCGGCGAGAACAAGCGTTTGGAGGATTTAAGATGCAAAAAATAACGCGTGACGCTTTGATAAACAAGGCGGTTGAACTTCTTGAAAACGGAACGGTATCCTGCGTTTTGGGTTGGCAAAAGGGCGATTTCGATTACGACGTTACGCCTACTCTTTTCAAAAACGCGGAAGATTTGAAAAACGGTTTCGTGTGGAACGATTTTTGCGGCGCGAATTTTTCTAAGTATCTCGTTGCCAAAACGGGAAAGGTCGAAGGGAAAATTTTGGTTTTCTTAAAGCCTTGCGACACTTACAGTTTTAACCAACTTTTAACCGAACACAGATTCGACAGAGAAAAAGTTTATGTCGTAGGTATTCCTTGCGAAGGAATGGCGGATATAAACAAAATCAAAGCGGTCAGCGGCGACGGCGTATCATCCATAGATATTAAAGACGATAAACTTATCGTTCAAACGTTGCACGAAGACAAGCCTTTCGAAATAGAAACGTCTTCCGTTTTGCAGGAAAGGTGCCTAAACTGTAAAAGTAAAAAGCACGTCGCATACGACGAATTGTTGGGGGAAGAGGGCGAAGTTTTGGAAAACAATCGTTTCGACGAAGTCGCAAAACTCGAAGCAATGACTCCCGACGAAAGATTCGCGTTCTGGCAAAACGAACTTTCGCGTTGCATACGTTGCAACGCTTGTCGCGACGTGTGCCCCGCGTGCACCTGTGAAAAATGCGTTTTCGACAATCCTAAATCGGGCGTGGAAAATAAATCGGCGGCAAACAGTTTCGAAGAGAAAATGTTCCATATCATAAGGGCTTTCCACGTGGCGGGCCGCTGCACCGATTGCGGAGAGTGTTCGAGGGTTTGCCCGCAAAGAATACCCTTGCACCTTTTGAACAGGAAATTTATAAAAGACATAAACGAATTTTACGGCGAATATCAAGCCGGCGCGGAAGTCGGTTCGAGAGCGCCGCTCGTAGATTATACCAAGAACGACGTTGAACCGAGCGACGTTTTTGAAGGGAGGAATAAATAATGCGTAAATGTTCCCTTAACAATATAAACGGCGTTTTGGCGGAAATTTCCAAAACGGCAACCGTATATTTGCCCGTCGATTTAAAAGACGGCGGAGCGGCGTATAAAAAATGGGAAGAGGGCGTAACGTGGAGCGACGCGCTGAATACCGTTAAAAGTCCGAAAGGCTTTTTCTTTCCTCAAACGGAAGATTTAATGAAATTCAAAACCGCGGGGAAAACGATAGAAATAGAAGACGTTCGCAAAGAGTCGGAAGATTTCGTGGTTTTCGGCGTCCGCGCTTGCGACGTAAGAAGTTTCGATATTTTAGATAACGTTTTCCTCAACTCTCCCGAAGACAGTTACTACGCGACCAAACGCGAACACGGAACGATAGTTTCGCTCGCTTGCACCAAGCCTGCGGAAACGTGTTTTTGCAAAACTTTCGGCATAAATCCCGCAAAGCCTAAGGGCGACGTTACCATGTGGAAAACCGACAAGGAACTTTTCTTTAAGAGCAACACCGAAAAAGGCGAAGCGTTTATGCAAAAGATTTCGGCGTGGACGGTAGATTGCGGCGAAGAAGAAGTCGAAGCGCAAAAAGAAAAGATTAACGAAGTTATGAACAAACTTCCTTTTAAGGATTTGACTACCGAAGGTTTCGGCGGCGGAAAGACGGAAAAACTTTTCAACGCTCCCGAATGGGAAGAACTTTCTCAATCTTGTTTGGGTTGCGGGACTTGCACTTTCGTTTGCCCGACTTGTCAGTGCTACGACATAAAAGATTTCAATACGGGTAAAGGCATTATAAGGTTCAGGTGCTGGGATTCCTGTATGTATTCCGAATTCACGAGAATGGCGCACGGAAACAACCGTTTGACGCAAAAGGAGCGTTTCCGCCAAAGATTTATGCACAAACTCGTGTATTATCCCGAAAACAACGACGGAACGTTCAGTTGCGTGGGTTGCGGAAGATGCGTCGCTAAATGCCCGATTTCCATGAATATAGTTAAAGTAATGAAAAAACTCGGAGGAAAAGCAAGTGAATAATACCAAAGAAACGTTAATTCCTCATATAGGCGTTATAACAGACGTTCGTATAGACACTCCCGACATAAAAACTTTCAGGGTAGTTACTCCCGACGGGAAAAAGGCTTTCGAACACCGTCCGGGACAATGCGCGATGCTTTCCGTTCCGGGAGTCGGCGAAGCGATGTTTTCCATAACGAGTTCGCCTACCAATCAAGACTATATGGAATTTTCCATAAAGAAATGCGGTTGCGTAACGGAGTGGTTGCATCAAGCCGAAGCGGGTCAGCAAATAACTATTCGCGGACCTTACGGCAAACCGTTCCCCGTGGACGACGTTTTCGTGGGTAAAAACCTGTTGTTTATCGCCGGCGGCGTAGGACTCGCTCCGCTTCGTTCGGTTATAAACTATTGCAGGCACTATCGCGATCGCTACGGCGACATAGATATAGTTTACGGGTCGAGAAGCAAAGACGACCTTTTGGATTATAAAGAAATAATCGAAGAATGGTCCAACGACGCGGGCGTAAACGTTCATTTAACAATCGACCGCGAGCAGGAAGGTTGGGACGGGCACGTAGGATTCGTTCCCAATTACGTAAAGGAACTCGGTTTCGATACTAACAAGACGGCGGTTCTTTGCGGTCCGCCGATAATGATAAAGTTCACTCTCGAAGGATTGCGTTCCTTGGGCTTCGATAAAACGCAGGTATATACCACTCTCGAACTTCGTATGAAGTGCGGCGTCGGCAAATGCGGAAGATGTAACGTCGGCTCTAAATACGTTTGCAAAGACGGACCGGTTTTCCGTTGCGACGAACTCGACGAATTGCCCGACGAATATTAAAGGAGAACTCAAATGGAAAATTTAGTCAACGTTTATCTTTTCGGAAAAAAATATCAAGTTCCCGAAAATTTGACCATAATGAAAGCAATGGAATACGCAGGCTATCAACTCGTTCGCGGTTGCGGTTGTCGTAACGGATTTTGCGGCGCGTGCGCAACTATATACCGCATAAAGGGCGATAGAGAACTTAAAGCCTGCCTTGCATGTCAAACGAAAGTCGAAAACGACATGTACGTCGCTACGTTGCCTTTCTTTCCGCTTGTTAAGCAGGTTTACGATATTGAAAAAGTTCCCGTTAACGAAACGGTGATGATGCAACTTTATCCCGAAATTTATTCTTGTATCGGTTGTAATGCCTGCACCAAGAGATGCACGCAAGGCTTGAACGTAATGCAATATATAGCTTATGCTCAACGCGGCGACTT
>CAYQLN010000093.1:0-3794 GCA_964418455.1 uncultured Christensenella sp. | reverse complement strand
CTTATAGCGACGCAGGGGTCGTGCCGTCCCTCTATTTTAAGCGTTTCTTCTTTCATCGTGCTTAAATTAACGGTTTTTTGTTCCTTCGATATGGAAGGCGTCGGTTTAAACGCGACTTTAAACACTATCGGCATTCCGTTGGTAATTCCGCCGTTAACGCCGCCGTCGTTATTCGTTTCGGTTACTATTTTACCTTCTTCAACGCTAATCGCGTCGTTATTTTCGCTGCCTTTTTTATCCGCAACGCCGAATCCCGCGCCTATTTCGAAGCCCTTTACCGCAGGTATGCCGAACATTATCTTCGCGAGTTTAGACTCCACTCCGTCGAACATAGGCTCTCCTAACCCCGTGGGCACACCCGTTATTTTGCACTCTATAACCGCACCCACGCTGTCGCCCTCTTTAATGGCGGAAAGTATTTCGTCTTGCATTTTGCTCGCTTTTTCGGGGTCGATTGCGGGAAAAGAAGGCAAATTGACTTGTATGTCGTTTTCCGTTTTGGAATATTCCGAATCGGTAACATTTCTTATTTTATAAATATGCGCGCCAATTTTTATTCCGAGACCTTCCAACACATTCATCGCAAGCGCGCCCGCAACGCATATCGGAGCGGTCAGTCTGCCGGAAAATTGTCCGCCGCCGCGAAAATCCGCACCCTCGCCGTGTTTAAAAAAGGAAACTAAATCGCTGTGAGAGGGTCTTGGCAAAGTTTTTATTTTTTCATAGTCGCCGCTTTTAACGTCGGTGTTTTTTATTATTGCCGCTATCGGCGCGCCGCAAGTCAGTCCGTTTTCGTTAAGCCCCGACAAAAATTCCACTTCGTCTTTTTCCTTTCTCGGAGTGGTATAAATTCGCCCCGGCGCTCTGCGCGCCATAAACGCGGAAAGTTTTTCTTCGTCTATTTTAACTCCTGCCGGGAAGCCGTCTATAACAACGCCTATCGCGGCGCTGTGCGACTGCCCGAATATGGTTACCTTTAAATTATCGCCGTATAACGAACTCATATTTTATATCTCCTCTATTGTTATTCCCGTCTTTTTAAGTTCTTTGAAAAAATCGGGATATGATTTATCCACCGCTTCCGCGTTTTTTATAACGACCGACGACGAACATTTGACCGACAATACAGCCGCGCTCATAACTATTCTGTGGTCATTATGAGAATCGACCGTTCCGCCGACAAGAGTTTTTTTACCGTTTATCTTTAATCCGTTTTCAAGTTCTTCCGCTTCGCCGCCGAGTGAATTTATCATATCTATAACGGTTTTTATCCTGTCGCTTTCTTTAAGTCTTAACCTTTCCGCGTTCTCGACGACGGTCGTCCCTTTTGACGTTGCCGCCACGGCGCATAGCACGGGGACAAGATCGGGAATGTTTTTCGCGTCGATCGCGGTTGCGAAAAGTTCGCCGCTTTTCGCAATTACCGATTTGTTTTTTTCAGATACTTTACCGCCGAAACTTTTAAGAGCGTTCACTATTTCCCTGTCGCCTTGTTTAGAATTTTCGTCAAGTCCGACCGTTTCGGTTTCCTTACCCAATACGCCGAGCGCGATAAAAAACGCGCCGTTAGACCAATCGCCGAACGCTTTGGTTTTTATGCCCGAATATTCGGCGGGAAAAACGGTATAAGTCGTGCCGTGCGTTTCAACCTTTATACCGAATTTTTTTATCGCTTCCACGGTTATATCAACGTAGGGTTTCGATTGAAAATCACCCTCCACGGTAACGCTTCCGCCGTTATTAGAAGCGGCGTATGCGAGTAACAAACCGCTTATAAACTGAGAACTGACGTCGCCCGGTATTTTCACGTCGGTTAGGCAAAACTTTCCCGAAACGCTTAACGGATATTTGCCTTTTTCGCTAAAAGACGCTCCGCCCTCCTGCATTGTTTCGCGCAAAGGCGAAAGAGGTCTTTCTCCCAACCGTCCTTTAACATTTATTTTATACTTTATCCCTTTTACGCTCAATACGGGTAACACGAAACGGAGCGTAGAACCGCTTTCTCCGCAATCTACTTCTATTTCCTTTTCGGGGAGCGTTTGAACGGGCACGATTTTTATGCGGTTTTTATTTATCGTTATTTTCGCGCCGACCGCTTTTAAAACGCCGATTGTGGACAAAACGTCTAAGCACAAAGATCCGCTGTATTCGATTATGCTTTCGGTTTTTGCAAACGCCGATAAAATCAACAATCTGTGCAGTTCGCTTTTAGAAGACAACACGGTTATTTTAGATTTTTTTATGCGGTTTGCGGTGAGTTTTACGTTCATATCAGTTTAATATAAAATTTTCCCATTCTTTAATATTTAAGTTTTTCAATATACACTTGCCCGCTTTGACGGGTAACACCGCGGTTATAACGTCCCCGCGCCTTTTTTTGTCTATCATAGTAGCGTCGACTAAATCTTTTAAAGGTATATCGGTTTTTTGCGGAAGCCCGTATTTAACGCAAAGTTCGGTTAAAACTTCGAGAGTGTTTTCTTCGGCGACGCCTTTTCGAACGCACTTTTCGGTTATTAAGTTCATACCTATCGCTACGGCTTGTCCGTGCGGAATTTTATAGCCGCTGCATTTTTCTACGGCGTGCCCCAAAGTATGCCCGAAATTAAGCAGACCGCGCGGACCGTTATCTTTTTCGTCTTTTTCAACGACTTTCTTTTTCAACTCCACGCAGCGTTTTATTATTTTTTCGGAATTTTTGCTCATACCTTCTTTTAAAAGCGACAACAGGTTTTTATCGAATATCATTCCGTATTTTATCACTTCCGCCATTCCGGAGGCATAATCCCCCTCGGGCAACGATTTTAACAGCGACAAATCGCACACGACGAGTTTCGGTTGATAAAACGCGCCCGCAAGATTTTTTCCGTTCTTTAAGTTTATCGCGGTTTTTCCGCCTACCGAAGAATCCACCGCCGCAAGCAACGTCGTGGGAATTTGAACGAAATCTATGCCTCTTAAATACGTTGCGGCCGCAAACCCCGAAAGGTCGCCCGTAACCCCTCCGCCGAAAGCCAAAACGACGTCTTTTCTCGTGAATTTCTTGTCTGCCAAAAAGTTTAAAAGTTCGCAATATACCTTTTCGCTTTTACTTTCTTCTCCGCCGAGTATAACGAATTTTTCGAACTGCAAGCCGCCCGAAACAAAAATTTCATTGAGTTTAGTTCCGTATATATTATCTACGTTTTTATCGGTTACGAGTAGCAATTTTCCGTCTGTTCCGCTCTTTTTCAAAAGGGCGGGCAATAACGGCAATAAATTTTCACCGATAATAACTTCGTATTTTCCGCTTGCTTTTATTTTTACCTTTTCCATTTACTCTTTATCGCACCTTTCTTTGCGCTCTCTGCCATCTTTCAATAGTTTTTTAAGAGTTTCGAAATCGCCGTTTTTTATCGCTTCGTCGTATTTTTTCAGTTCGGTTATTATATTTTCTATTTCGAAACTTATATTTTTTGCGTTTTGCAAAAATAAGTTCGCCCACATATCTTCGTTGAGCCAAGCGACTCTCGTTAAATCCTTATAAGAACCCGCAGAAAAGCCTTTGTGCATCTGCGCGGTAGGACTTTTTACGTATGCGTTTGAAACCACGTGCGCGAGTTGCGAAGTGAAAGCGATTATTTCGTCGTGTTTCTCGGCGGTCGTTACGGAAACCGAGCCGAACCCCGCCACCACCAATAAGTCGCGGAGGCGTTGTAATTTCATCATATCTTCGCCGCTTTTAGGCACTAAAACCATATTCGCGCCCCTAAACATATCCGGTTTAGAATATTTCAAACCCGAATATTGCGTGC
>CAYQLN010000092.1:0-3808 GCA_964418455.1 uncultured Christensenella sp. | reverse complement strand
GGCCATATATCCGAAATTTATATAATCGACTACTTTCGGTTTTCCCACCGTTAACGTTGCCGTTTTATCGAGAAGAACCAAATTAACTTTATTCGCGTATTGCAACGCTTCGGCATTTTTGAAAAGTATTCCGTTCCTTGCAGACTTTCCTACCGCGCAAGTTACGGCTACAGGAGTAGCAAGGCCTAACGCGCAGGGACAGGATATTACCAAAACGCTTATTCCGAAATTAAAGGAAGTATATGCGTCCTTGCTTATTATTAACCAAACGAAGAAAGTTATAACCGCCAAACAACTTACGATAGGTACGAACACGCCCGCGACCTTATCGGCAAATTTTTGTATCGGCGCTTTGCTCGCTCCCGCTTTTTTGACTATTTCTTCTATCTGCGAAAACAAACTTTCTTTGCCGACTTTTTTCGCTTCGAGTATTATATACCCTTCGCCGACTATCGAGCCCGAACAAACGAAGTCGCCCGATTTCACGAACTCCGGCATACTTTCGCCCGTTATAGCCGATTTATCGACGGTTGCGCTGCCCTCTTTTACGATTCCGTCTACCGATAAACAATCGCCGACTCTTAAAACCACCAAATCCCCTTTTTCTATAAGCGAGGATAAAACACGTGTTTCTTTGCCGTCTTTTAGCACTACGGAATATTCGGGTAGCATTTTACCGAGTTTTTCCACGGCGTCGCCCGTTCTTATTTTCGAAAGTTCTTCCAGCCATTTTCCGAGCGTTACCAAGGTTACGACCATTGCGGAAGAATCGAAAAAAGAATGAGAGGGCGTTTTAACGTTTGCAAACAGCAATACGGTTTCTACCACGCTGAACACGAACGCTGCGCCCGAACCGAGCGATACCAGCGTATCCATATTCGGAGCGCCGTTTTTTATCGCTTTGAAACCGTTTATGAAAAACTTACGGTTTATTACCAAAATCACCGAAGCGAGCGCGAACGAAATTGAAAAATTTATCCTGTCGTCGTTAAATACGGGCAAAGACAACATTTTTCCCATACACAAATACATAAGCGGAAGCAAGAACGCAAGCGAAAGGAAAAATCTGTTGCGAATTTTATTCGCTTCGGCAAATACGTCCTTTCTTTTGCCGTTAAACAGTTCCGCGGTATAACCGCTTTTCTTGACAGCCGAAATAATATTTTCGGGAGATACGGTTTGTTCGTCGAACTCGACGGACATGCTTTTTTCTACCAACGATACGGAAACGGTTTTAACGCCGTTTAATTTTTGAACGCTTTTTTCCACGGCGGCGACGCACATAGCGCAAGTCATACCGCCAACGTTGAATATTTTTTCCATATTTTTATTATACCGCTTTTTATATTTTTTTGCAAACTCGATTATTCAAACGAAAAACGCCCTGTTTATAGGCAGGGCGTTTTTACTTTTATTTTTTCGAATCGGTTTTTTCTTTAACGTTTTTCGCTGCGCAACCCGAGCATTTCGAGCAATCGCAACCGCAACTCGTTTTCCCTTTCTTTTTGTTTCTTATCGAAAGAAGAACAACGCCTATCACGACCGCTATCGCAACTATTAAAACTATTACGTCTACCGCTTTCATTTATTTGCTCCTACGGGGTGTTTTTTGTTATACGCCCTAATACCGAATATCGCCGCAACCGCAATCGCCGCTACGATGAACGCCGTCCACCACCAAGAAAGAACAAGGTAAGTTACCGTCGCCGCTATGTATGAGGTAACAATCCAGAACAAAAGCGTCCATTTGAATTGCCCCTTAACCGTTTCGCCTTTTGCCGTCGCCACAGCGGCAAAGCAAGGAATAGTCGTCATATTGAATACGATAAACGCTATGAGAGCCGCTTGAGTAATTCCGGTCCCTTGCGCCATCATATAAACGTCACTTGCACCTTCAACAGCAAATTCCGGAGCAACGATTGTAAATATTGCAGCCAACGAACCGAACGTTGCGATTACGTTTTCTTTTGCAATCAATCCCGTTACCGCCGCGACTACGAATACCCAACCATATTCATTAAGTTGGCTACCGAATCCGAGAGGAGTGAACAAAGGTTGGAAGAACTTGCCGATGCTTGCGAGAATAGAATCTTCTATGTCGCACATTTGCCAATCCCAACCGAAGCTTGACAAGAACCAAATAACTATGGTAGAAGCCAAGATGATGGTGAATGCCTTTTTAACGAAGTGTTTGAACTTATCCCACAAGTGAACCATCAATGCTTTGAAAGAGGGTTTGTGGTATGCGGGAAGTTCCATAATGAAGGGAGAAACTTCTCCGCGTTGAGTGGTAGAACGCATAAGAATTATGGTTATTACCGCTACAGCCATTCCGACTACATACATCAAGAAACTGATTATACTTCCGTCGCCGAGTCCGAGCATGTTAGCAACTACCGCCGCTACCGCGGTCAATATCGGAAGTTTTGCGCCGCAAGAGAAGAACGGAATAGTTCTTAAAGTTAAAGTTTTTTCTCTTTCGTCGGCAAGAGTTCTGGTGTTCATCATCGCGGGAACGGAACAACCGAAGCCCATAATCATAGGAATAAACGCTCTGCCGCTGATACCGAATTTACGGAAAATTCTATCGAGTATGAACGCTACGCGCGCCATATAACCCGTATCTTCCAAAATAGAGAGCAACAAAAGCAAGAATACTATTTGAGGAACGAAAGACAGGACAGAGCCTACACCGGCGAGTACACCGTCGTTAACCAAGCCTAATACCCAATCGCTTGCGCCGAGGTTTTCAATCCCCGTTCCTATCCAGCCGAAAACGGTATCCGTTAGCAGGACCATAATATTTTGCAAAATAACGCCGGGCGAGAATATCGCTCCGTCATAGAAGCAGGCAAGAAGCGAAGTGCCGAAATTATCCGCAAGCCCCATATCTTCTATGGAACGCATACCGAATATCTTGCCCAAATAGAACAAGTCTTCTGCAAAAGTCAAATGGAATATTGCGAAAAGTATTACCAAAAAGATAGGTATACCCGCCCATTTATTGGTTAAAACGCTATCCGCTTTATCCGATTTTGTCAGTTTTACTTTTCTTTCCTTCTTCACCATAAGCGGAGAATAATATTTGCTTATGTGTTTATATCTCGCGTCTGCTACCAACGCTTCGAAATCCGTGCCGAAAAGTTCGTTATCGAAAGTATTTTTGAACTCATCTACCATTTTTATGGTGTTCGGGTGCATTTTTACTTCTATTTCGTCGTTTTCTACGAGTTTTATCGCGTGGAAAAGCGGATTTTCGATGCCTTGACCTTCGAGCGCGATTCTAACGTCGCCGATAAGATGATATAATTCGCAAGTTTCGAGAACGGTTTTGCCTTTTCTCGGATTTTTGCTGAACTCGAAGGCTTGCTTCATAAGTTCGTGAATACCCTCGCTTTTAAGCGCGGAAATTTTCACAACGGGAACGCCCAAACGTTTGGAAAGTTCGTTCGCATCGATTTTATCGCCTTGTTTTTCTACCGCGTCCATCATATTGAGCGCGATTACTACGGGAACGTCCATCTCTAAAATTTGAGTGGTTAAGTATAAGTTCCTTTCAAGGTTGGTTGCGTCGATAATATTTATAACGCAATCGGGTTTTTCGTCTAAGATATAGTTCCTTGAAATTACTTCTTCGGGAGTATAAGGCGATAGCGAATATATTCCCGGCAAGTCTATTATCGCCACGGGTTCGGCGCACTTTTTATATACGCCCTCCCTTTTATCTACCGTTACGCCCGGCCAGTTGCCGACGTGAGCGGTAGAACCCGTCAGGCTGTTAAACAACGTTGTTTTTCCGCAGTTGGGA
>CAYQLN010000091.1:0-3824 GCA_964418455.1 uncultured Christensenella sp. | reverse complement strand
TTCGGAACCATTTACTTTGCCGAGCACGCAAAAAAAGCGGGCGTTCAAGCCATTATCGGTTGCGAGTTGTATGCTTGCGACGACCATTTGAAACAAGAGCGCGACTACGACCATATCGTTTTGCTTTGCAAAAATAAAAAAGGTTATAAAAACCTCATAAAACTCGATTCCGTCGCTTATGTGGACGGGTTTTATTATAAACCGAGAATAGACTATAAATTACTGAAAGAACACTCCGAAGGATTGGTTTGCCTGTCCGCCTGTTTGCAAGGAAGGGTAAGCAAGCGTTTGGTTCGCGGCGACTACGAGGGCGCGAAACAAGCGGCTATAATGCTTAAAGAGATATTCGGCGAAGACTTCTATTTGGAAATACAAGACCACGGGATACCCGAACAAAAGCGGATCAATCCCCTTTTGATAAAGTTATCCAAAGAACTCGACATACCGCTCGTTGCGACCAACGACGTGCATTATATAGAAAAAGAGGATTGCGAAGTTCAAGACGTAATCGCTTGCATAAGCACGAAATCCACTATCGACGACCCCACGCGGTTTAAAATGAATACCGATCAGGCGTATTTAAAGTCGCCGGAAGAGATGGAGGAATTGTTTTCTTATATTCCGGAAGCATTGGAGAATACCGTTATAATAGCGCAAAAATGCGCGGAAGAAGAGGTGTTCGATTTAAATGCGAAATGCGAGCCGATAAGGGATACTTCTCTTATACCGGGCTACGTTCCCGATAATGGACAAACTCCCTACGAGTTTATTCGCGACCTTGCCGAAAAAGGGCTGAGGGAACGCTATCCCGAAATCACCGAACAAATTCGCGATAGGTTCGAATACGAATTGGAAACGATAAACGGTATGGGTTATACCGAATATTATCTAATCGTTTGGGACTTTATAAATTGGGCGAAAGAACACGGCATAAGCGTTGGCGCGGGGCGCGGAAGCGGCGTTTCGAGCATAGTCGCGTATTCAATCGGAATAACGGACGTAGAGCCGCTTAAATACGATTTGGTATTCGAAAGGTTTTTGAATAAAGAGCGCGTAAGTATGCCCGACTTCGATATAGATTTTCAAGACGACAGGCGCGGAGAAGTGGTGGAATACGTGCGCCGTAAATACGGCTACGACAGAGTAGCGCAGATAGTCACTTTCGGAACGCTCGCGGGCAGGGTGGCTATTAAGGACGTAGGCAGAGTATACAGAGTCCCTTATGCGGAAACGGACAAAGTAACTAAACTTATGGACGGCAAAAGCGGCATTGCGGAAAGTTTCGGTTTTAAGAAAAATAAAGACGGCGAAGATATAAGCGTTAAAGAACTGAGGGATTTATACGATAGCGACGAAACGATAAGAAAAGTAGTTGATATGGCTATGCGCGTGGAAGATATGCCTCGTCAAACGGGAATGCACGCCGCGGGCGTGGTTATATGTTCCAAAGTTATAAGCGACCACGTTCCGCTTCAACGAAACGGCGACGATATAACCACCCAATTCAATATGAAAGTCGTAGAGCAACTCGGAATGCTTAAAATGGACTTTTTGGGATTGAGAACGTTAACTGATATATCTAAGGCGTCGCAATATATAAAAGAGGATTTCGGGGTAACTCTCGATTTCCATAAACTCGGCTACGAAGACCAAGAAGTATATAAAATGATAGGCGACGGGGAAACCGACGCCGTGTTCCAACTTGAAAGTCCCGGAATGAAACGCTTTATGCGCGACTTAAAACCTACCACTTTCGAAGATATAATAGCGGGAATATCCATGTATAGACCGGGACCTATGGATTCAATACCGACGTACGTTAAATACAAGCATAACCCCGATTTAATCGAATATAAGCATCCGTCGCTCGAACCGATATTGAAAGCGACCTACGGAGTTATGATATACCAAGAACAGGTTATGCAAATGTGCCAAACGATAGGCGGCTTTTCGCTCGGTCAATCGGATATCGTTCGCAGAGCGATGGGTAAAAAGAACGAGGCGGAAATGGCTCGACAAAAGAAAATATTTATCGAGGGCGGCATAAGCGAAAAAGGCGACCCGATTCCCGGCGCGGTCAAGAACGGCGTTCCCGTGGAAATAGCGACCGAAGTTTTCGACGAAATGGCGAACTTTGCGAAATACGCTTTTAACAAGTCGCACGCGGCGGCGTATGCTGTTCTCGCTTATCAAACGGCGTATTTGAAGCATTATTATCCCGTGGAATTTTTTGCCGCGATTTTAAATAACCGTTTCGATAAAATAGAAGAACTTTCGAAATATTTAACTTATTTGAAAACCAAAAACATTTCCGTTCTTCCTCCCGACATAAACAAAAGTAAAGCGTATTTTTCTTGCGAAAACGGCGGTATACGATACGGTTTGGTAGGGCTTAAAAACGTAGGGCTTGCCGTTATAAACGATATAATCGCAGAGCGCGAAGCGAACGGCGCGTTTAAGTCTTTCGAAGATTTTATCGGCAGGTGCATTTCCTTAAACATAAATAAACGCTTGGTGGAAAGTTTGATTCTTTCCGGCAGTTTCGAGTGCTTTAACGTCAACCGTCGCACTTTAATGGAGATATATGCGGAATATATGGACAGGGTTTCCGCTTCCAACAAAAAGAAAAACGACGTTCAACTCAGTTTCTTCGGAACGTTTTTAGAAGAGGACGAGGGCTTGGAATTGGAAATACCCGCCGACATTCCCGAATATCCTTCCAAGGAAAGGCTTTCTTTGGAAAAATCGGTGCTCGGTATTTATCTTTCGGGGCATCCTCTCGCGGATTTTAAAAATTCTTTCGACAAATTCACTTTTAACACGGGCGTTCTTTCCTTTTACGAAGAAGACGACGAAGGAAATAAAACGTATACCGAATTTAAAGAAAACGAAACGGTTTCGATGGGCGGTATAATAACCGAATTCAAACGTCTTTCCACAAAGAACGGTTCTACGATGGCGTTTTTAACCGTTGAAGACGTGTACGGGCAGATAGAGGTTATAGTGTTCCCCAAAGTATACGACGTTGCGAGAGCGTATTTAACTGTGGAACAAACGGTAAAAATAGTAGGTAAGTTGCAATTAAAAGACGGCAAACCTCAAATAATAGCCGAAAGCATAGACAAAATGGAAATCGTTGCGACAGAAGAAGAAAAGGATAAAGAGTTTTTGGGATTGATTCTTCCCGACGATAAAATAAATATGCAAAACGCCGTGCTCGATATCCTCGAAAGTTATCCCGGAGATATAGGCGTATATCTCGCGATGCAAGGTAAAAAATACGATACTAAACTTTCCGTCCGTCGTTGCGAAGGACTTATGGCGGAACTAAAAAGTATATTTAATGAAAAAGATATAATATTTTTTAGGAAAAAATCCTAAAACATTGTTAAAAAAGTAGAAAATTGTCAAACTATATGCTAAAATAAAGAAGTAAAGAAGAAATGTAAAAGGAGACTAATATGAACAAAATAGCAGTCTTAACGAGTGGCGGAGACGCACCGGGAATGAACGCCGCGGTTCGCGCGGTTGTCCGAACGGCTCGCTTTTACGGTATGCAGGTTTACGGTATCGAACGCGGTTGGGACGGACTTATAAAAGGTCAAATAACCGAACTTCAAAACCGTTCGGTCAGCGATATGATACAGCGTGGCGGAACTTTCTTAAAAACTGCAAGATGCCCGGAATTTATGACTTACGAAGGTCAACAAAAGGGAGCGCAAACCTTGGAGGCTTTCGGAATAGAGGGCGTCATAGTCGTCGGAGGCGACGGCTCGTTCAGGGGAGCAAAAGCACTTTCGGATAATTTCGGCATAAAGTGCATG
>CAYQLN010000090.1:0-3872 GCA_964418455.1 uncultured Christensenella sp. | reverse complement strand
CGAAAGTTTTCGGTCAACTTACCCAAAAAGACGGTTCGTTTCTGGTTTCGAGGCACAGCGAAAGCAATTTCGATTGGACTTCTTTGAAAGGCAAAGAAATCTTAGCAGGCAGAAAAGGCGGCGTTCCCGCAATGACTTTTGAATATATAATGCACGAAATCGGCTTGGAAAACGGAAAAGATTATACACTTAATTTCGACGTTCAATTCAACCTTATGACTAGTGCTTTCTTGGGTGGGACGGCAGATTATTGTACGGTTTTCGAACCGACCGCAAGCGAGTACCAAACAGAAGGAAAATGGTTTATTGCGGGTAGCGTAGGCGAAAAAGGCGGAGAAATTCCATATACTTCCTTCATTGCTCTTGAAAGTTATTTAAAAAACAACGAAAAAACGATCAAATCGTTTATGAACGCCCTTAAAAAAGCACATGAATATATGAATTCGGCATCGGAATACGAAGTAGCGGAAAGCATAATAAAACAGTTCCCCTCTACGACTATAAAATCGATAGAAACATCTCTGAAAAGTTATAAAAAAATAAACGCGTGGAAAACCGATTTACAAGCGACGGAAGCAAGTTTCACGAGATTGCAAACGATTATGCAATACGCAAAAGAATTGAGCGAACCCGTTCCGTTCGACAAATTAGTAGACAATTCGTTCGCAAAAGCGGTTTTCGGATAAAATATTACTTTATACGGCGGATAAATAAATGAAAAAAATACTCGAATTAAAAAACGTTTCATTCACCTATTACACGTTAACCGAAGAAATAACCGCCCTTAAAAATTTAAGTTTCGGTGTCAACGAAGGCGACTTCGTTTCCATAATAGGACCTTCGGGTTGCGGAAAAACCACCATTCTTTCTCTCATAGCACAACTGCTTAAACCTACAAGCGGTAAAATTGTTTTCGAAGGAAATAAAAACTCCATAGACAATTTAGGATACATGCTGCAAAAGGACCACCTGTTTCCGTGGCGAAATATCGAAAAAAACGTCCTCTTACCGCTGGAAATTAAAGGAATAAAGGATGAAAAAAGCAAGAATTACGCTCTTTCGTTGCTTGATAAATACGGACTTAAAGATTTTAAAAAATCATACCCCGACAGACTTTCCGGAGGTATGCGACAAAGAGCGGCATTAATAAGAACGCTTGCTTCCAAGCCGAATTTGTTGCTACTTGACGAACCGTTTTCGGCATTAGATTCCCAAACTCGTTTAACGGTTTGCGACGACGTTTATAAAATAATCAAAAACGAAAATTTAACGGCTATTTTAGTTACACACGATATTGCGGAAGCAATTTCCATGTCTAATTCCATAATAGTTTTAACAGGTCGTCCCGCAAGCGTAAAAAGTATCGTAAAGCCCAACCTTAAAGGCGATACGCCGTTAAAACGCAGAGAATCGAAGGAATTCGGCGAACTTTTTGAAAAAATGTGGAAGGAACTGCACTAATGAAAAAGAAAAAATTATCGATAGCACACGAAAAATTCGTTAAAAAAATCAAAACCGAAAACTTCGTTATAAACTTTTTAAGAATAGGTATTCTGCTTGCAATAATTTGTCTTTGGGAACTTTTGGCAAGATTCAACGTGATAGATTCGTTTATTTCGAGTTCTCCTTCAAAAATATTCGCAACTTTAAAAGATTTAATCAAAGAAAACGATTTGTTCTATCACATGGGCATAACTCTTTACGAAACCTTTCTCGGTTTCCTTATAGCAGTCGGAACGGGATATATTGTCGCGCTGCTTCTTTGGCTTTCCGAACGCGCCAGAAGAGTTTTAGAACCATATATAGTAGTTCTTAACAGTCTGCCCAAAATCGCGTTGGGTCCCATAATCATAGTCTGGTTCGGCAGCGGAAGCAAGGCGATAATTTTTATGGCGGTTCTTATCGGTGTTATCGTCGCGATAATAACAATGTTAAACGGTTTTCTGTCTACCGATAAAAACAAAATATTACTTCTTCGTTCGATGGGCGCAAATAAATTTCAAATACTCATAAAACTTGTTATTCCGGGAAGTTTACCCACTTTTATAAGTATGTTAAAAGTAAGCGTGGGAATGGCTTGGATAGGCTCGATTATGGGCGAATATTTAGTTTCCAGAGCAGGCCTGGGATATTTGATCGTATACGGCGGGCAGGTGTTTAAATTGGATTTGGTTATGGCGTCGACGGTTGTTCTTTGTTTTTTAGCGGCGTTAATGTATGCCCTTGTCGCCCTATTGGAAAAAATATTTATAAAGTACAAAGACTAAAAAAAATATATTTTTTATCAATAAAAAAGGAACTCTTCACGACAAAAGTTCCTTTTTTTATTCTATTTTTTTATCTAATTAAAGCAAAATACAAATTATACCGCCTTTATTCTCGTTAACTATTTTAGTTAACGTTTTGCGCATTTTATTTTGCGCTTCTTTAGGCATAGCGACTATTTTACTCGACAACCCCTCGTTTACGAGTTCGTGTAACGATTTTCCAAACATATTCGTTTCCCAAATTCCGTTAGGATCATCCTCGAATTGACTCATAAGATAATTAACTAAATCCTCGCCTTGTTTCTCGGTCCCTACAATCGGGGCGACCTCCGTTTGAACGTCGACTTTCATAATATGCAAACTCGGTGCGGAAGCCTTTAATTTTACGCCGAACTTTCCTCCCTGTTTAACTAAAACGGGCTCTTCGAGGTTCATTTCCTGCGTTGTGGGCAAAACAATGCCGTAGCCGTTTTCCTCCGCTTCTTTTAACGCGTCTTTAACTTTAACGTATTCTCTTTTTTCATTGGCAAAAGATTTAATAAAATTCATTAAGTCGAATTCGTCTGATATGGTTTCTTGCGATTCAGCCGATAAAACTTTATAAAATAAATCGTTTTTAACGCTAACGCCGCTCTCTAAAACACCGTTACCCAAATTCATTGCGTTAATTTCTATCGGTTCAAAATCGTCGTCATCTTCAAAAGATTGACTAAAAACTTGATAATCCCTCATTTTAACAAGGTTTTTCGAAGCGTTTTTAACTTTATCGACTACCTTTTTTATAATAGGATTATCCATAGGAAGAGTTCTCATCCATTTAGGCAATTCAACGTTTACGCTACTGACGGGGAATTCCAATAAAACTTTCTCCATAATAGCAGAAACGTCGTCTTCTTTTAGTTGCTCGCAATTAACAGGCAAAACGGATACGCCGTATTTTTCTTCCAATTGTCCTGCAAGTCGTTGAGAACCGTCGCTCGACGGGTCGGAAGAATTTAATATTATCACGTAGGGTTTATTGCATTTATTAAGTTCTTCAACGCAACGTTCTTCTGCTGGCACAAAGTTTTCTCTCGCAATTTCTCCGAAACTGCCGTCTGTCGTTATGACCACGCCGATTGTAGAATATTCCCTAATGACCTTAGTCGTTCCTATTTCCGCGGCTTTTTCCAAACTGATTTTTTCTTCGCTCCAAGGCGTTTGAACGAGCCTCGGTTTATCTTCTTCGAGATGCCCTAAAACACCGTCGAATAAATATCCCACACAATCAACCAATCGAATTTTTGCAGTGGTCTTGTTTTTTAATTGAATTTTAACCGCACTTGACGGAACGAATTTCGGCTCGGTCGTCATAATAGTTTTTCCTTCCGCCGCTTGCGGCATTTCGTCGGTTGCGATTTGTTTATGTAATTTTGCCGATATGTTGGGCAAAACCAAATTTTCCATAAATTTAGAAATAAACGTGGATTTACCCGTCCTTGCGGGGCCAACCACGCCTACGTATATATCTCCCTCCGTCCTTTCGGCAATATCTTTGTATATATCGTATTTTTCCATAAAAAAACCTCCCACATATTACACGACTAATATATGAAAGGTTTTAAT
>CAYQLN010000089.1:0-3896 GCA_964418455.1 uncultured Christensenella sp. | reverse complement strand
TTCCGCGTACACCGAACCCATCAGCGCGAACTGAAAAAGGTTTATCGCCTTACAATCTGCGTTTGCGCCCGAATCGAGCAACAACACTCGCTTATCCTCTTTGCTGGTGGGAAGGATCGGGCAGAGCGCCGGACGATTAACCCCTTTGATTCTGCCGAGTTTCAATGTCGCCCCGACCAACACCGCGCCGGTAGAACCCGCGGAAACGAACGCCTTTGCTTCGGGGTTTTCCTTCAGTTCCTTGAACGCCGCGCAGATAGAACTGTTAGGTTTTCTTCTTACCGCGACCGTAGGCTCCTCTTCGCAGGTAATCACGTCGGGGGCGTCGATTATCTCAACCCTTTCTTTATCGTAATCGTACCCCGATAAAAGTTCTCTGATTTTATCTTCTTTACCTACGAATACCGCGGTAAATCCGTCTTTCTCGTTAAGGGCGTCCACCGAGCCCGCTATAACCTGTTCGGGAGAATTGTCTCCCCCGAACGCGTCGATTAAAATTTTCATACGCTTTCTCTCTTTAAGTATTTTATCGTTTTTTCGATTTATATTTCACTACCTACCGTTCTGGGGAAGGGTAAAACGTCGCGAATGTTGGATATTCCCGTCAAATACATTATCATCCTCTCAAAGCCCAGCCCGAAGCCCGAGTGAACGACTCCGCCGAATTTTCTCAAATCCAAATAGGCTTTATAGTCTTCCTTATTAAGTCCGCATTCGGCCATACGTCTCTCGAGCACGTCCATTCTTTCCTCTCTCTGACTGCCTCCGACGAGTTCGCCGATTCCGGGAACGAGAAGATCGCTCGCGGCAACCGTTTTTCCGTCGTCGTTTAAGCGCATATAAAACGCCTTTATGTCCTTGGGATAGTCTGTAAGAAACACGGGCTTTTTAAACACCTCTTCGGTAATATAACGTTCGTGTTCGCTTTGAAGGTCGACGCCCCAGTACACGGGCGCTTCGAACCTGTCCTTGACCTTTTCCAGAATTTCTATCGCCTCGGTATAAGTAAGGCGCTTGAACTCGTTGTTCTTAACGTTATTAAGCCTTTCTATAAGCCCCGAGTCCACGAACTGATTGAGGAATTTAATTTCTTCCTCGCAGGTAATCATAACGCGTTCGATTATATATTTTACCATTGCTTCGGCACAGTCCATATCGTCGGAAAGGTCGGCGAACGCAAGTTCGGGTTCTATCATCCAAAACTCCGCGGCGTGGCGAACGGTATTGCTGCGTTCCGCTCCGAACGTGGGTCCGAACGTATATACGTTTGCGAACGCCATAGCGTAGTTTTCCACGTCGAGTTGACCGCTTACCGTCAGACTTGCTTTTTTTCCGAAAAAGTCTTGTTTATAATCTACCGCGCCGTTTTCTTTCGGCACGTTTTCCATATCCATGGTGGTTACTTGGAACATTGCCCCCGCGCCTTCGCAATCGCTGCCGGTTATTATGGGAGTGTGGACGTAGACAAACCCTCTCTCGTTGAAAAATTTATGTATCGCAAAAGAGGCTTCGCTACGAATTTTGAATACCGCGTTAAAGGTGTTCGTTCTCGGTCTTAAATGCGGAATCGAACGCAAAAATTCCAAGGAATGGCGTTTCTTTTGCAACGGATATTCGGGAGAAGAAGTTCCCAACACCTCGATACTGTCCGCATTTATTTCGAAAGGTTGTTGATTTTCGGGAGTTAAAACAAGAGTCCCGTTTATCTTTAAACAAGCGCCCACGTTTTGACGCGCTATTTCATCGTAATTAGATACTTTTTCTCTGTCAAAAACGATTTGACAATTCTTGAAAAAAGAACCGTCGTTCAATTCGATAAAACCGAAAGCCTTAGAATCGCGGATAGTTCTTACCCAACCGCATACGCATACTTTTTTTCCGCCGAAGTTTTCGCTCGAAACGAAAATTTCTTTCAATACCGTTCTTTTCATACAGTTATAATTTCCCTTTATAAAAAATAATCCTTTATATTATATCATTATAAAGCCTTTTTTTCAAGGTTTTTGTTAAACTTTTTTGCATTAACGAACAAAAGAAAAACCCGTTTTTTCGAAAACTTTTTCATAGGTTTTCGAAAAAACGGGAATTGACATCCTTTTTTGTCATTCGGCAATCAAACTGCCTATTTCCTTTTTGAAAGTTTGGCGTTTTTTTATTATTTCGCTATCCGTGAATTTCCATTGCGCCAAAATGTTAAGGTTGGTTTCGAGCATAGGATTAGACTCTATGTTTTCTATGCCGTCTTGAACCACGTTGTTCATTATTCTGGATATTAAAATCGCGTTTACTCCGGTGTTAACGTAGTCGTCTGCAACGGCTATCAACGCCATTTCCAATTCTTTGGGTTTTTTTATCGACTTCAACACGCTGACAAATCCCGTAGGGAAAAGTTTTCCGCTGTGTTTTATGAGCGCTTCCGCAATAGAAGGAAGAACGATTCCGAAAGCCGCCATCTCGTCTTTGTCGTTCACGAGAATGGATATGTATCTTAAATTGGCAATGGTTGCAAACTGCTTTATAACGTTTTCTCTCGCCTTGCCGAGAACGGGTATGTATCCGTCGAGTTTACCGTAGGCCTCGTTCAATAAATCGAAAAATTTATCGCCGTATTCGGAAAGTATTTCTTTAACAGACATCGTTTCGGCAATATCTTTCAATTTATATTTCTTTTTCAGTTTATCCGCTAATTTGGTAACCCTATCGTAAGATTTTATTTCAAACCTCTTTTCCACCCATTTCGACTCGTCTTCGAAACCGAGTTCTTTCATCCTTTCGTGGAAATACGGGTAAGAATAACAGGTAGCGTAAGTGCTGCGCTCGTTAAAACCGTAGGTCAACATTCCCTCTCTGTCCTGATCGGTAAATCCCCAAGGTCCGTGTATCGTTTCCGCGCCGTAGTCTTTGCCGAGTTTTTCCACGCTGCCCAAAAGAGATTTAAAAACCTCCACGTCGTCGATACATTCGAGCCTTGAAAAACGGACGAACTTCCCTTCGCCTTTTTCGTTTTCCACGTTGTTTATCATACCGGCGATTCTTCCTACGAGTTCGCCGTCTTTATAACACAAAAACCCCTTGATTACGTTATCTTTCAAATTGAAATTCTTTTTGGGATTGAAAGTATTTTTTTCGTCGCCGAGCAAACTCGGAACGTAATACGGGCAATCCTTATACAATTTTAACGGATAGGTTGCAAATTGCTTTATATCTTTTTTTGTTTTTACTTCCTTAATTTCAATCATATTTTCCCTTTGGTTAAAAATATTTCCAATTTTATTCAATAATACGAAATTTATTTTACAACATTTTCTTTTTTAAGGCAACGGTTTTTAGCAAAAAAAATTCCGCAAACGAATTTGCGGAACCAAAAGCGAATTTCTTTTTGCCGTTTATTATTCCTCCGCCTCTCTGACGAGTTTAGGCGGAACTTCGTCTTTTAACGACATTACGTATTGATTGTATTGTTCTTCGGTGAGTTTAACCACTTTGTTTTTTCCTTTCTTTCTTGACATACGGTTTCTCCTTTCTTATTTGTCTTTTTATTATTATTTTCTTTCAAAAACTTTTTATACCTCGATTTTTTTACCGTTTTTACAAGGCAACTTAAAGTCTTCAAAAAACCGAACGCGCCTATCAACGGATAACAATATCCGACTATATCGGAAACGCCGAGTCGCGAAAAAGCAAACAACGAAAGCGTTAACAACGGAATGCCGATTCCGCCTCCTATCGCGACGGCGCATTCCCTCAAAGGATAATAGAGCGATAAAACGGAAGAAAGCGTTGTCGCGGTTAGTAAAACGGCGACCGAAAGAACGCGGTTTTTATCAACAAATGCCAAAAGCGGCAAATCGAAAGAACTCGCGCCTGTTTTCGCACACAGCGACATCACCGCAAAG
>CAYQLN010000088.1:0-3918 GCA_964418455.1 uncultured Christensenella sp. | reverse complement strand
AATCCACTTCTTTCCGTTTGGCAAAGCACGACAAAAAGAGATATCCCGATATAATTACCGCAAGCGAAAACGATTCCACTCCTTACTATACCAACAGTTCTCACTTGCCCGTAGGCTACACCGAAGATATTTTCACCGCATTAGACGTTCAAGACGAACTTCAAACGCTTTATACTTCGGGCACGGTGTTCCACGCCTTCCTCGGACAAAAATTGCCCGATTGGAAAGCGGCTGCGAACCTTGTTAAAAAGATAGCGGAAAACTATAAACTTCCTTATTACACCTTGTCGCCCACTTATTCGGTGTGCGCGGACCACGGATACATCGCGGGCGAAGTTTACGAGTGCCCGAAATGCGGCAGGAAAACCGAGGTTTACAGCCGTATAACCGGATATTATCGTCCCGTTCAAAATTGGAACGACGGTAAGCGCGCGGAGTTTGCTGCAAGAAAGGTATACGATATAGAAAATTCCAAGTTCCGTGTAAAAGAAGGGGGCGAGAAAGAAGAAAAGAAGCAATGTTCTTGCACCGCGGAATTGGAAGGACCTACTCTGTTCACCAGAAACGGTTGCCCCAACTGTATGACCAGCAAAATGATGCTTGACAAAGCGGGCGTTAAATATTCGGTAATCAACGCGGAAGAAAACGCCGAAACAGCCGTTAAGTTCGGCGTGAAAAAAGCCCCCACGTTGTTAGTGCCTAACGGAAACGGTTTCGACGCATACGATAACGCAAGCGAAATAAGAAAATATATAGAGAGCGTAAAATAAAAATGATATACGATATGATAGTTATCGGCGCAGGCGCGGCAGGTATGACCTCCGCGCTCTACGCTTTAAGAAACGGTAAAACGGTTTTGGTTTTGGAAAGCGAAAGCCTCGGCGGACAAATAGCCAACAGCCCGCGTTTGGAAAATTTTCCTTCTATAAAAGAAATCAGCGGTGAAAAGTTCGCGAGCAATCTTTTCGAACAAATCGTTTATCACGGCGCGGAAGTGGAAATCGAAAAGGTGGTCGGCGTAGATAAAGTCGACGGGATTTTCAAAGTTAAAACGGAATATAACGAATACCAAAGCAAAACGGTTATCATAGCGGCGGGCGTAAAGCACAAGCATTTGCGAACCAAGTCCGATCGCGACGACTTGGTAGGTAAGGGCGTTTACTACTGCGCTATTTGCGACGGCGCTTTTTATAAAGGGCAGGAAGTTGTCGTTATAGGCGACGCGAATACCGCTCTTCAATACACGTTATTGCTTTCGAGTTATTGCAAAAAAGTATATATGTACACTTTGTTCGATAAGTTTTTCGGCGACGCTTCTCTCGTCAAAGCGGTAAAGGCAAAAGAGAACGTGGAAATTCGCCCGAACACGAGCGTTATCGATTTTATCGGCGACAAAGAACTTAAAGCCATCGAATATAAGGACGCTTTCGGTGAGATTAAAACTCACGAAATTCCCGCCGTATTCGTGGCGATAGGTCAGGTTCCCGATTGCAAAGCGTTTGAAAATTTAGTGGATATAGATCAAAACGGCTATATCGTTTCGGACGAAACCTGCAAAACCAAAACGGAGGGATTGTTCGTAGCCGGGGATTGCAGGACCAAAGCCGTTCGCCAAGTTTCAACCGCCGTCGCCGACGGCGCGATTGCCGCTACCAACGCTTCCATATATTTAGAAAGTTTGGCAAAATAGAACCTAAAAACTCGATTAAATAAAAAATCGCCTTTGAAAGTCAAATCTTTCAAAGGCGATTTTTAATTGAGTTTTAATATCCGCGCAAAATAACGGTTTTCACGTTCGGCGAAAGAATATCCAAAAAAGTTTTCGCTTTTTCCTCCGAAACGGGGGAAAGGTTTTCTCCGTTTATTAAGTTTTCGCTCCGCTTAAATTTTTGTAAGCAATATTTTTTTGCGCCTTTAACGCTTTCGGCGATTTTTTTAATTTGTTTTTCGCCGTGATATTCCTCTATAAGCGTCGTTCTGAACTCGTAATTTTCGCAAAAATCTATTAAATATCTCACGGTTTTTTCCACGTTTTCCGTCTGAAAATTTTTAACGCCTATAATTGAGGAATATTCGTCGAAAGAATTTTTAATATCCACGGCAAAATAGTCTATTAATCCGTTTTCTTTAAGTAATTTCACGGTTTCCGGGTCTGTTCCGTTCGTGTCCAATTTAACGGAATATCCGATTTTTTTTATTTTTTCAATAAATTTCGCCAAGTCTTTTTGCAAGGTCGGCTCTCCGCCCGAAACGCAAACCCCGTCTAAAATACCGTAGCGTTTTTTTAAGTATTCGAAAATTTCCTCTTCGGGAATAGCCGAAAGGTTTTCCGTTTTAATTACTAACGGCGAATTATGGCAAAAACCGCACCTGAAATTGCACGTCGCCGTGAAAAGCGTTGCGGAAATTTTCCCGTCGTAGTCGACAAGCGACAGTTTTTCCATTCCGTAAATTTTCATAAACAATCCTTTTTAAACGCGCCGATAAATTGCCGTTTATATGCGTTTTCTCGATAAAGACAGTATATACTTTTAAACGTTGCTTGTCAAACGACGAATAAACGTGATACAATAAAATAAAAAACGGAGCGAGGATGAAAGCGGTTATTCAAAGAGTTTTGCAAGCGGAACTTAAAGTTAATGGCGAAATTATAAGCAAAATAGGCAAGGGCTTGGTTGTTTTTTTGGGAATAGGCAAGGGCGATTCCGAAGAAACTGCCGAATATTTCATAAAAAAAATACCCTTTTTGCGTATTTTCGAGGACGAAACGGGTAAAATAAACAAAAATATAACCGATGTAAACGGCGAAATACTTTTGGTATCGCAGTTCACGCTATACGCAAACGCTTCTCACGGTAACCGACCGGATTTTTTGGAAGCCGAATCTCCCGAAAAAGCCAACGAAATGTATCTGTACGTTGCGCGTAAACTCGAAGAAAAAGGTTTGCCCGTTAAAACGGGCGTTTTCGGTGCGGATATGAAAATATCCCAAGTCAACGACGGACCTTTCACTTTGATTTTGGAAAAATAATTAAAAAGTCGGCAAGCGTTGCCGACTTTTTTAAACTTATTCGTGATTTTTCGATTTATATTTTTCAAGCGCTCTTGCAAGTTGGTCTCCGCAAGAGGTGTTGCTGCGGCATTTAATGCCTTTCAAAAGGGAAATAACTTCGTCTACGTCTTTTCCGTCGACCAATCTCGAAACGGCTTGAAGATTACCGCTGCAACCGCCTATAAACTTAACGTTTTTAACTTTGCCATCGATAACGTCGAACAAAATCTGTCTGGAACAAGTGCCTTGGGTGTTATAAATTTGCATATATATCTCCTGTAAAAATAACTAGTCAACTAAACTTTCATATACGCTTCGGTAAACGATTTGCGCTTTTTCTTCCCACTTTTTATATATATCTTTTGCCGTTTGTCTGTTCGGAACAACGAGTTTAAGTTCCAAAACGGGTTGAACGGGCTCTATTATTTTTAAGTATACCGTATAAGTGCCGTCTTTATTCATAAAATAGTCGGCAACGCATTCCTGTTTTCTGCGGTAACGGTTGCGGTTGTTTTTTATAAACAACGAAATGCTTTCTCTGGTGGAAGCGGGAATTTTGATGAAGAAGTTTGCAAGACAAATTCTTCCGTCGGGGGTTATGGTGTATAACGGTTCGCCGGAAGAACTGATATTATAAATCCAACCGCAGTCCAAAAGTTGATTTAAAAGAGGGTGGCAATCCATATAAGCAAGCCAAGCGTTTGCGGAACAACACATATCCAAAATAGTGTTTTCGCTGAGCGGAACTTCCATTTTGTCGAAAACAAACAAAAGTATTAACTTGTTCAAAGAAGAATCGCCTTTGACCTGCATTTTATGACCTCCTTTTTTAAAAATCGGTTTATTCATTATATCATATATTTGAA
>CAYQLN010000087.1:0-3978 GCA_964418455.1 uncultured Christensenella sp. | reverse complement strand
AAAGAGCGCGCAAGACTTACCTCGTCTGCATATTCGAGGTCCGTTCCTACCGGTATTCCGTGCGCGAGACGAGTTACCTTTATTCCCAAAGGTTTTATCAAACCCGTTATGTACATAGCCGTGGCTTCCCCTTCTACGTCCGGATTGGTTGCCATTATAACTTCTTTCACTCCGCCTTTGGATATTCGCTCCAACAGACCTTTTATGTTTATGTCGTTAGGACCTATTCCGTCGAGCGGAGAAATAGTGCCGTGAAGAACGTGGTACACTCCGTCGAACTCGTTAAGTTTTTCGATTGCTATAACGTCTTTGGGTTCTTTTACCACGCAAATTACTTCCGCAGAACGGTTTTTGCATATATCGCAAACATCGTCTTCGCTGAAATTTCCGCAAACGGAACAATATTTCACTTGCTTTTTAACGTTTATCAAAGCGTCGGCAAAATTTTTAACTTCGCTCTCGGGCATATTTATTATTTTATACGCATAGCGTTGAGCGGTTTTGGCACCGACTCCCGGCAACTTGCTGAATTCGTTGATTAACTTGCCAATCGGTTCAATAAATACTTTCATTATCCGTCCTTACAAGCCAAGTTTAGCGTATGCGCCCATCTTTTCTTGATAGAGTTTTTCCGCTTTTTCTCTCGCGTCGTTTATTGCGACTATTATGAGGTCTTCGAGCATCGTTAAATCCTCCGTATCCACCGCGTCGGGAGAAATGGAAACCGAAAGAACCTCTTTCTTTCCGTTCATTACGACTTTAACCAATCCCGCGCTCGCCGAACCTTCTATTTCCGTTTCTTCGAGTTCCGCCTGCGCTTTTTGCATTTCCTCTTGCATTTTTTGCGCCTGCTTCATTAAGTTTTGCATTTGGTTGCCGCCGCCGAATCCACCGAATCCGCCGCCGAAACCGCCTCTGTATCCTGCCATAGTGCCACTCCTTTATCTTTATTCTTTAACGATTACTATATCGCTACCGAAAATCTTTTTTATTCTTTCGGTTTCTTCGTCTATCTCGTCTAACCGTTTACCGATATCGCTCTTTTTAACCTGCAATTCAAAAGGCATATAACAAGACAGCGCGTTCTCTATTATTTCTCTGTTATCGGGCCTGTCGATTATATCGTCGTCGCCCTCGTTAACGGTTAGCAAAATCAAAACGTTTCCTTTGATTTCCGTTTGCACGGACTGCATTAAATTCCACAGCATTTCGTCGCCGTTTTTTCTTAGTTCCGAAAGCAATTTGCCTTTGACTTCTTCCGCGCTCCTTCCCGATATTCCTACGCGTTTCGGTTCGGCGTTTAATTCGGAACGCAACGGAACGGCAGCCGAAACGGGAGTTTCGACAGGCGTTTCGGGAACCGCTGCTTTAACGCCGTTTTTCACCTTTTCTTCCAAATCTTTTATTCTTGACAAAAGCGCGTTCATATCGAAATCTTCTTCCGGGCAGGTCGCTTTTACCGCCGCGGTTTCAAAAATAATTCTCGGATGATTGGAATATTTCAAGTCGTTTTCCGCTTGCGCGAATACGGTGAGTATTCTGAGCAATCTGTTTTCGTTCGTGGAATCCGCAAGAGTTTTCACCTTTTCGAACTTATCTTGCGGAAGCCCCAATATCGCGTTTGCGTTTTCGCAGGTTTTAGCAACGAGAACGTTTCTTATATATTTAGTTAAATCTTTGATAAGCACTCCCGCGCTTTTTCCGAGCGAAAAAATTTCGTTCACGCTTTCGAGAACTTTGCCCGTTTTTCCGTTTAAGACCGAATGGACGAATTGATACAACACGTTTTCGTTGGAAGAACCGAGAATATTAACCACGTCGTCGTAAGTCAGTTTTCCCGCTCCGTAAGACAAGGCGGTGTCCGCTATGGAAAGCGCGTCGCGCATGCTGCCTTCGCCCGCTTGCGCTATTAAATTAACCGCTTCTTTTTCGTATTCTTTGCCTTCTCCGTCGTAAATATCGGATATTACCTTTGCTATTTTTTCGGTCGGAATCAACTTAAAATCAAAACGCATACACCTTGAAAGTATGGTTGCGGGGATTTTATGCGCTTCGGTAGTGGCAAGAATAAACACCACGTGCTTCGGCGGCTCTTCGAGAGTTTTCAAAAGAGCGTTAAACGCCGCGCCCGTAAGCATGTGCACTTCGTCGATTATATACACTTTATACTTACACGATACGGGCGGATATTGCACGTTTTCTCGCAATTCTCGAATTTCGTTTACGCCGTTATTGGACGCGGCGTCTATTTCGATTATATCTATATTAGACGGGTCTGAAAGCGCGACGCAAGACTCGCATTTACCGCACGGCGAACCGTTTCGAGGGTTTAAGCAGTTTATTGCTTTGGAAAATATTTTCGCGAGCGAAGTTTTACCCGTTCCGCGAGTCCCCGTAAACAGATAGGCGTGACCTATCCTGTCGGTTGCGATTTGATTTACGAGCGTTTGCACTATATGGTCTTGTCCGATAACCTTATCGAAAGTTGTCGGGCGGTAACGCCTGTAAAGAGCGACGAAACTCATCTTTTGAACCTCTATTTTATTATACCTATTATTTTTTTGCGTATACGCTGAACGGCATTGTCCACCGCTTTTGCGTCTTTGCCGATTTTTTGCGATATTTCTTGATAAGAATAACCTTCGAGATAATATCCGTATATTTCATATTCCAAAGCGGAAAGCGCGCCGAAAATTTTTTCTTCGAGTTCCGCTTTGCTTTCTACGTTTATAACTTCCGCTTCCGGATTTTGGACCGACGGCGCGGCAAGTTCCATTTTAAAAGAATCTATATTTTCGCCCGACAAAGAAAGATAATTGGCAAGCGGTTTGTTTTTGAAACTGTTGCTTTTCCTGACGAGAGAAGTTATTGCGTTTTTGACACAGGTTTGCGCATACGATTTAAAATTCATTCCCGACTTAAACGTTCCCGCCGCATTGTATACCGCTATCAAGCCTACCTGAGCCAAATCCTCGGTATCGCCGCCTATAACGAAAAATTTACGAGCGATGCCGTTTACCACCCTGCGGTATCTGTTTAAAAGTTCGTTTACCGCGCAATCGTCGCCCGATTGCGTTTTAAGAGCAAGTTCTTCGTCGGTTACTTTTTCGTTATCCAAACTCATTTTATTTTCCGTTTCTTTGACGAACCGCTTCGAATACCGCTATACCGCACGCAACGCTTGCGTTAAGAGAATTGACTTTTCCGAACATCGGTATTTTAACAATGCCGTCGCATTTGCTTTTGGTTAATTTTTTAACGCCGCTGTCCTCGCCTCCGACGACAAGCGCGATTTTGCCTTTGAGATCCGTTTTATATATCTCTCCGCCGTCGGTTTCCAAACCGTACACCCAATATCCGTTTTCTTTGAGTTTATCTATCGCGGAATTTATATTAACTACCCTCGCCACCTTTATGTGATTAAGCGCGCCTGCCGAAATACGCATAACCGTATCGCTTACCGAAGCCGAACGGTCTTTGCCTATTACTATGCCGTCTACGCCGGCGCACTCGCAAACCCTTATTATGCTGCCGAGATTGTGCGGATCGAGAATTTCGTTTAAAACGACTATAAATCCGTCTTTATCCTTCGTGGAATCCAAAACGTCTTCTAAATCGTAGTATTCGTAATTGGATACATAGGCTATAAAACCTTGATTGCGCTTACTTTCGCTTTCTTTTTCTATAACGTATTTATCGACGAGTTGTATTTTTAATTTTCGAGATTTAATCAGATTTATCAATCTTTTGCTTGCTTCGTCTTTAAGATCTTTTTGAACCAAAATTTTATCGATTTCTTTATCGGTTTTTAAAAGTTCATATATAGAGTTTCTTCCTTCTACTTTCATTTTTCTTGTCCTTTTTCTTGTGCTTTTCCGAGCAAATAATTTATTCTTTCTTCCTGCCCGCTTATATATAAATAACCGAGCACCGCTTCGAATCCGGTGCTCATATTATATTCTGCAACGCTCGCGCTTT
>CAYQLN010000086.1:0-4012 GCA_964418455.1 uncultured Christensenella sp. | reverse complement strand
GCGTGCAAATGAGCGCGATAAATTGTCCCGTATACGGCGATATGCGTTACGGCGGCGAAAAAGCCAAAAAAGGTAATCTTGCTTTATGGGCTTATTATCTGTCTTTCACTCATCCGGTTTCGAAAGAAAGAATGGTGTTCAGAGTGGAACCGCCGAAAGACGTTAAACCGTGGAACGAATTCGATACTTCGAAAGCGGTTACTATCATTAAACCGCAATATTAAAATACGTCGCTCGTTTTATTTTATAGAAATAATAAATACAAAAAAAGACTGCCTAAAAAAATCAGGTAGTCTTTTGTTATATAAAAACGTCCTAATCGATTTTTTTTCTAAAAAATTTTAGGGTTTTATATAAAAAAGCCAAGAGTTTTATATATCCCTAACAATATAAGTATAACGGGGGGAATGAATTTTATCGAGCCGAACTTTTTGGCGAGTTTGGTTTGGGAAAGCAAAATCCCCAATGAGATTGTAAGAGCGTGCATAGCCGCTATAACAATGGGAACGTAAAACGAATTTATGCCCGTTATAGATAGCGAAAGGTTTGCCGCCGCGCCGTCTAATCCCACGGCAAATCCCGATATTAACGACTGTTTTAAAACGCCGTATTTCGCAGAAGAATCCTCGTCTTTTTTAAAAAGATTCCATATTCCTACGCCTATTAAAATCAATCCTCCGAGCGAAGCCGTTTTTTCGGTTAAGTATTCGGATAGAAAAATCGCGAGATAGTTTGCTATAAAACACATTGCCAAAACGGTTAAAAAAATACCTAAAACTATCAAGTATTTTTTTTTGCCGCGAAGAGATAAAGCAAACCCGCAGACGAAAGAATCTATGCTGACCGTAAAAGCGGTTAGCAGCAAATAATATATCATTTGTAAATCCTTTTTAGCACTGTTCTTGGTACTAATATATTCGCTATCGCGTTAAAAAGTTTAAAATAAACGGGTTTTATCGTTTGCAAATAGGAAATAGTTTGTAAAACCGCTTATTTATTCGATAAAATGTCAAAAAGTAGATTGACAAAGCCGCATATTTTGTGTAAAATATTTAAAGTTATATACAAAAGTAGGTAACTTTTAAAAAAATAAGTTTTCTCTAATCAAGGAGTTTTCATTGATATGAAAAAAACAAAGTCTTTAAGCATAATATTTCTGGCAGTATTGTTCGCATTGTCGTTCGTAATCGGAATTTCGCTTATGTCCTCCGTAGAAACGGTTAAAGCGGCGGCTGCTTCTCAGGTTTTTACTTACGAAAAAAGCGATTATTCGGATTCCGATATAAAACTTGAAAACGATAATGCGGTTATTCCTATGAAAAACGGCAACGTCGTTAAAATCAAAAGAGATTTGTTGATAGATAATTTCGGCATTAAATTCTATCTGCCGTCCAACGTAAAAAAACTTACTATGACGGTCACTGCCGATTCTTTGATCGCCACGGGCAATCCTTTAACGAAAGACGGCGTAACCACCTATGAAACGGAAATAAAAAACGAACTTGTTTTTGAAAAGGGCGAGAGTGACAAACTTAAAGTTGTGTTTAACGGCGTGGAAGATACCGATCGCACGGAAGATTTCGTCGCAGGTACGGCATTGAACGTAAATCTTACTCTTGTGAACGACGTTTTGAAGGCGAGCGTTAACTCCAACGATATTGCGGTATCCACTTCCTCTTACTATAAACTTGCCAATAACGGCGCGGTTAAGGCGGAAATAGCTTTCGAAGCGGAAACCGAAGAAGACTATACCGACAGCGTTGAGTTTTCCGTCGAATATATCGACCAAGACACGACTAATAGCGAAGGCAATTTCAAGCAATCGTTTAAGTTGAAAGCGGAAGAAACCGAATTCGAAAAAATTGCCAGCCCCAGAATAACTCTTAACGACTCCTTTTTTGCAGGGGATTTGCCCAGCGGCGTCGATAACGTTGTTTTGAACGGTAAAATTTATTCCGTTACCGTCGAAACGTATTCGATTACCGGCGAATCATTCCTTAAAGATAACCTTAAAATAGATCTCGAAGAACCGAACGGTCTTAGAACTCGCGTCGACGGAGAAGATTCTTCCAAAAAATTCATTTTCAGTTTAAATTCTTCCGTCACTTCTTGCGTTACGACCGTTAAGTTTATCGACGAGACAAATAAAAACGAAGAAGGGTATGACGAAAATAAATTCGTATGCGGTAGCCTTTCCATAAAAGTTGTCGATAAAGACGAACAAGCGCCCGTTTATATCGACGGAACGTCGTCCGAAAATAAGGAAATAATCGACAGTTTTATCGCCGCTCTTAAAAAAGCAACGAAAGCCGAATATGAAATCGACGACGTTAAGAGCGAATATTCCATACGTCTCGGCGAAAGTCAATATCTCGAATTGCCGTCTTTCAAAAGTTTGGTAAAAGATAATTTAACTTCTTACGAGAACTTGAAATATACCGTGTATTACAACAATATTACCGATAGCGCAAGCGAAACCTCCGCGTTGAAAATACCCGTTAAGGTAGCAGGCGACTATAACTTCTACGTGGTTTTCACCGATGAAGAAGAAAACGCGATGGAGACGAAAGATTTTTATGAAATAGAAGACGGCAATAAAAAATACGGTATTTACGGTTACTATGTAGGTGCGAGAGAGGGAATAGCCGATTACACGATTCCTTTTGCCTTTACTCTTGCAGACGACGCGCCCATGCTTATAACCGCCGCAACGCAAGGTTCGGGCTATAAGGGCGTAACGTATACTGCCGCCGAATTCGATATAATCGCAAGCGGTTATAATTCGGAGTATTCGCTTTATTACAGCGCAAGCGAAATAGATAAAAACGCCGACGGGTGGAAGAGAATTTATTCGCTCACCGAAATAACCGAAGGCGCGGAAAGCGAGGATTTCTCCTCTTCTAAATTAGAAGAATTCGCTTATAACGGAAAACTTACTTTCACTCCCGTGGAAAAGGGTTATTATAAGATAGTTTGCAAGGTAAACTCTTCCAATACCGAAAGGTCCGTTAGCGAGAGCACCATAATAAAGGTAAGCGAAGACCCCTCCGTCGTTAAACCGGATAGCAAGTGGTTGCAAAACAATTTGTGGTCGGTAATATTCTTGTCTGTGGGGACGCTGTGCTTGATCGGTATTATAGTTTTGTTGTGTATTAAACCGAAAAGCCAAGAAACGAACGGCGAAGTTAAAACCGTTAAGGTTCGTTCAAAGAAAAAATAAGAAAACACTAAGGACTTCGGCGCGCCGAAGTCCTTATTAGTTAGAGGATAAATGATAACTTTCATAAATAAAAGCGAAAGAAAACTTTCAAAAGCGTTAAGCGGCGAAGGATATAATATACCGTATTCGGTTTTAAGCGCGCTGTTAAAAAAGAAGGACGTTAAAATCGACGGTAGCCGTATCTCTAAGGACAAAATAATTTCGGCAGGACAAAGGGTGGAAATATACTATACTCCCGTCGATATTGATTTAGATATCGTGTATATGGATGAAAACGTGGCAGTTATAAACAAACGCTCGGGCTTTTATTCGCAAGAAATTTTTAGAGCGGTGGAAAAAAAGTTTGGAGAAGCCTATTTTATTCACAGGTTAGACCGTAATACGGAAGGATTGATTATATTCGCGCTTAACAAAGCAAGCGAGAAAGAATTGATCGAAGGATTCAAAAAACGTAATTTTCAAAAAAAATATCTTGCCACCGTTTACGGGACGCTTAAAGAAAAAAGTGCGGAAATGACTGCGTATCTTTTGAAAGACGAAAAAAATTCCAAAGTGGATATCTACGATAAAAAAGTTAAAAATTCGGTAGAAATAAAAACAGGCTACCGTGTTATCGAAGAAAAACCCGAAGTATCTCTTTTGGAAGTAGAACTGTTTACCGGGAAAACTCATCAAATACGCGCGCATTTGGCGCACATTGGGCATTTCGTTATCGGCGACGGTAAATACGGTAACGATGAAATCAATAAACGCTTAGGCGCGAATAAACTTATGTTAAAATCATATAAACTG
>CAYQLN010000085.1:2758-4018 GCA_964418455.1 uncultured Christensenella sp. | reverse complement strand
TTGCTTGCTTGCTAACGATTATCCCGCACTTTATCATACTTTGTCAACACCTTTTCCCTATCTTTTTTAACATTTTATCATATTATTTTATTATTCGCAACGGTTTTTTAACATATTGTTTTTCGATATTTCCGATTTCGGAGTCGGTGAAAAAACAACTTTAAAATACGTCTTTTAAAACACTGTTTTATTTTATCATATTGCTAAGTTCGGTTTTTATCTCCTCGATAGGCAATCCGACCACGTTAAGAAAAGAACCCGAAACCTTTTTAACGATACCGAAATCGTCTTGCACGCCGTATGCGCCCGCTTTATCCATGGGGCTACCCGTTTTTACGTAGTCTTTTATAGTTTGTTTAGACAGGTCGTTAAAAGTCACTTCCGATTCCACGCACGTTGTTTTAGTTCCGAAATCGGAAACAAACGCCACGCCCGTTACGACTTTATGAGTTTTACCCGAAAGCATGGAAAGCATTTCTTCGGCTTGACGAGCGGTTTTGGGTTTACCGAGCAGCTCTCCGTTTATATATACGACGGTATCCGCGCCGAGGACGACCACGGTTTTATCGGTTAAAGAGGCGTAAACTTCTTCCGCTTTGCCCTTTGCGTTAAGAGTAGCGACCTCTTTCGGGTTAAGCCCTTCGGCTTTTTCGCAAAAACCGCTTTCCGCCGTTTGGAAGGAAAAACCGTTATCGGACAAAATTTTTTTCCGTCTCGGCGACTTGCTTGCCAATATCAGTTTTTTCATCGTTTAACTCCGCCGTTTTCTATGGTTATTTTTTCAAAATCCGCGCCTTTAAAAACCGTTCTGTCAATCGACGTGGCGGTAAAAAGGGTTTGCACGTCTTTCACGCGAGATACGAGTTTTCTTTGACGTTTTTTATCTAATTCGCTAAGCACGTCGTCTAAAATCAAAATCGGATATTCGCCGAATCGCAACTTAAACGCTTCCGTTTCGGCGATTTTAAGCGACAACGCAATCGTGCGTTGCTGACCTTGCGAACCGTATATCTTCGCGTCTAATCCGTTAAGCAAAAACTTTACGTCGTCTCTGTGCGGACCTATGGTGGTGAACCCTAAGCGCATATCTTTTTCGAGCGCGGTTTTAAGGTCTTCGTATAACGCCGCGGCGATTTCCTCTTCCGAACCGTAATATCCGCTTTCCGTTTTCATCGAAAGCGTTTCTTTTCCGCCCGATAAAAACGCGTGCTCTCGTTCCGCTATCGGAGCGAGTTTCTCCAAAAACTCGTTGCGCGCTTT
>CAYQLN010000085.1:0-2748 GCA_964418455.1 uncultured Christensenella sp. | reverse complement strand
TATTATCTTGCTCGCTTCCGTAGTTAATTGCCTGTCCCAAATAGGCAGAGTTTCGCGGATTATGTATTTTTCGGGGTCTTTTAAAAGATTGTTCCTTTGCGCCAGAATTTTATTGTATCTTTGCAACGCGTAAAAATACGTTTTGGACATTTGCGAAAGAGATACGTTTAAAAACCTTCTCCTGTCCTCCGGGCTTTCTTGAACGAGTTTCAATTCCCCCGGATTAAAGAAAACCGAGTGAATATTGCCGAGCAGTTCGCCGATTTTCAGCGTTCTTATTTCGTTTATATAAATGGATTTTTTATCCTGCCTGTCAAACGCTATTCTGACCGAAACGTCGCCGTAAAGCGAAGTCGCCACCCCTTTTATTTCCGCCTTATCCTCGCCGTTTTTAACGAGCAATTTATCTTTATTCGCCCGCGGCGAATAACCCGTGCAAAGAAAGAACACCGCCTCCGCGATATTCGTTTTTCCCTGCGCGTTCGCGCCGACTATTAAGTTTATTCCCTCTCCGAAACATACCGTTTCCTCCGTATAGTTTCGGAAATTTTTTAGTTGCAGCGATTTGATTTTCATAGACCGAAAAATTTAAATATATTTTTTTGCGTTTTTGCTTTATTTATTTTTAAATTCATTATATAATGTTTTTTACTCAAAAGCAACTCAAAAAGGAAAAGATAGAATGGAAAGTTTCGAGATTTTATGGAAAATGGCTATGCCCGAATTGGAAAAAACGGTAAGCGCGCTCTCCTACGATATGTATATATCCAAACTTGAACCCGTGGACGTTATAGGCGGAAAACTCGTGCTGATAACCGAGCATAAAATTTTTGCGGACACCGCTTCGGGAACGATGCGCGATAAAATAGTGAACGCTCTTAAAGCGGTCAATAACGAGGTTACGGACTTCGAAATAATCGTGGCAAAAAACCGCGAAGAATATTTGAAATCCGTCGGCGATAAATTCGACGACGCGATTAACTGCGGTTCGCCCGTAAACCCTAAATTCACTTTCGATTCATTCGTCGTAGGACCTTCCAACGAACTTATATACGCCGCGGCAAAAGCCGTTGCCGACGCACCCGGAGAAGCTTATAACCCGCTGTTCATACACGGCGGAACGGGGCTCGGAAAAACGCATATACTTATGGCGATTGCAAACCACATTAAAACGCTCCGTCCGAGGACCAACGTTTTATACGCCACCTGCGAACAATTTACCAATCAACTTATAGAAAGTATTTCCAAAGGCAAAGGCACGGGCGCGGATTTCAGAAGAAAATACAGAAACGTCGACGTATTGTTAATCGACGACGTGCAATTCCTCGCGAAAAAGCAAGGCATACAAACGGAGTTCTTTCACACCTTTAACGAACTCATAATGCAAAACAAACAAATCGTTTTGACGAGCGACCGTCCCCCGAAAGAGATAGAAGTTTTGGAAGACAGGTTAAGAACCAGATTCGAAGGCGGATTGCTTGCGGACGTTCAACCGCCCGAACTCGAAACGAGAGTGGCGATACTCAGAAAGAAAGCCGAAGAACAAAAAACGATTATAGACATAAAAGTTTTGACCTACATCGCTGAACTTTCCGGCGAAGACATACGTTCGCTGATAGGAAAACTAACCAAAGTTATTTTTGCGGGAAAACTGCACGAAAAACCGATAACGATAGACTTAGTGAAAGAAGCGCTTAAAGAGTCTGCTACCGAAACGCAAGAAGACCTGCAAGTCGACGACATCATAAATTGCGTTTGCAATTTCTATAAGATTAACCGTAGCGATATGCTCGGTAAAAAGAAAAACAAAGAAATCGTGGAGCCGAGGCAGGTTTGCTTCTATTTAATTACCGAAATGATGAGTTTGCCGCTACAAACCATCGGTCAAAAAATGGGAGGAAGAGACCACCCCACCGTCATTTATTCGCGCGATAAAATTGCCGACCAAATTAAAACCGACAGGAAACTCGCGGTGGAGATAAACGATATTAAAAATATGCTTTTGAAAAAATAACGCTATGAACACATACTTGGAAACAACGTGCGACGCCGTAGTAATCGGCGCGGGACACGCGGGAGCGGAAAGCGCGCTCGCGCTTGCCAGAACGGGCTTTAATACGGTTATGCTTACTCTTAATTTAGACGGCATAGCCTTTATGGCGTGCAATCCCTCTATCGGCGGAACGGCAAAAGGTCAAATAGTCCGCGAGATAGACGCGCTCGGCGGGCAAATGGGCGTTAACGCCGACGCGGCGTTATTACAAATAAGAATGCTAAACAAAGGCAAAGGCGCGGCGGTTCAATCTTTGAGAGGACAAGAGGACAAAAACCTTTATCACAGAACGATGAAAAAAACGCTCGAAGAAACGCCCAACCTCAAAATTCTTCAAGGAGAGGCGGTTAAAATACTCACCGAAAACGGAAAAGTTAGCGGAGTTTTGACGGCGACAGGCGGCATTATATACTGCAACGCGGCAGTCGTCGCTACGGGCGTATATTTAAACGGCAGCGTTATTGCGGGAGAATGGAAAAGAAGTTCGGGACCTAACGGTTTCGCGCCCGCGAACGAACTTACCGCGAACCTTATCGAATTAGGATTCACCGTCAGAAGATTCAAAACGGGCACTCCCGCAAGAGTAGACGGCAGAACCATTGATTTTTCCGTGCTCGAACCGCAAAACGGAGAAACGGACGTATCGCCGTTTAGTTATTTATCAAGCGACGTTCCGAAAACGCAAAGCCCCTGCT
>CAYQLN010000084.1:0-4018 GCA_964418455.1 uncultured Christensenella sp. | reverse complement strand
AACAACTCCAGCCAACTTCGGTTGACTTTCGCTCCCGCTTTCCGCGACAGCCTATTTATAATAACACAGGCAATTTTTTAAGTCAAGCGTTTTTCAAAGATTTTTGAAAGATTTTTTAAGTTTTTTTTCAATCTTTTTTATCTTTTCGCTCTTTCCACAAAATATTGTGTTTACTTTAATTTCTGCCACGACATTTTGTTTTTTTACCTGCAAAATCGTTTGAAATTTTCTAACGATTTTATATATTGACCGCACACGGTTTTCCGTTGAGCATTATGGATTATATATGAAAAAACTTTTTAAGTCAAGCGTTTTTTCGAAGTTTTTTAAAAATTTAAAAATAAGTGTTTTTTCGCCAAAACAACTCTTTATTTCCCACGCTAAACTAAATCCCACCCACGCGTGCGCGCGTGTACGTGTGTTTTATAGATTATTAAAAAACAACGAGCAACGCAATATCTATAACTAAAATCGCTTGACGCATTTTTCGAAAAAAGAAAAACGCCGAGCAATCGCTCGGCGTAGGTTAGGTTACGTTTAAATTTTAGTTATTTCGATTTCTTTGAAATTTTGAGTTTTGCGCCGCAGTTGTCGCAAACAGCAAGTTCGTCGGAGATTTTTTTAACCTTTCTTTCTCCGCATTTAGGACAAGAAACGGGAATATAATTATTTTCCTCCGCAGGTTTTTCTTCTACGGGCGCCGGCGCGTTCTTTGCTTTTTTGCTTTTTTTGCGCTTTCCCGATTTTTCTTCTTTTGCATCTTTTTCTTCTTCGGCGGGTTGTTCTTCCTTCTTCTCTTCTTCTTTTTCCTCGGCAGGCTCTTCTTTAACTTCCGAAGAAGGAGTTTCTTGTTGCTCGGCCTTTTCTTCTTGTTCTTCTTCCGGCTCGTCTTCTACCGCTTTCACGGGTTTGGATCTTTTTACTCCTTCTACGGTTTGGAATTCGCGATTAAAGTTGAACAAACCGCAAAACAACGCGATTACCGCAAAATCAAATACGGGAGTTAAAATAGCGTTCCAAGTTAAATCCCCTGCGCAAACGGCTATTATATCGAATATAAACACAAGCGCGAGAACGCAAGCCATACCCGCAAGCATATAGTTGATTATTTTTGCGAACTTTTCCGTTCCGTTAAGATAATCCGTTATAACCAAAACGCCCACCGCAACGACGGCGACGGAAAAAATCAACGAGAACAAGGCATATAGAACCATTAACGCTCCGCAAAACATACAAAACGCGTTAGCGGCGTAAAACAACGTGTTTAAGAAATAGAAAGAAAAATATACCGTCGAAAACAACTTAAACCATTGCGACTTCTTTTTTATCCAAGAAAACAACCCGAAAGCGAACGCAAACACTTGCGCCAATCCGCAAAAAACGGCGGCAAGCGCGAATCCTGCGGACACGCCTCCGACGACCGCGTTAAAAATCATACCGAGAAAACTCAGCGCGGTAAGCGCAATCAAAAGAACGAAAATTCCTTTTTTTGCCAAGCTAAAAACCTTGTTCAAAAAATTTTGCATAAACAAAACCCCTTCTTCCGCGAACGAACGCGAAACTTAATCTGTATATATTATACTTTTAGTCCAAAAAAATGTCAATACCAAAATTCTTTTTCGTTTTGCTTTCGCGCGTTTCTTTATCGATTTAATCGAGCAAACCCGCTTGCCGCGAATTTATTAAAACAACGCTTTTCTATCACGCCGCCGCCGATACATTTGTTTTGCTCGTAAAACACCGCGAACTGCCCCTCCGTAATGGCGCGCTGACGCTCGAAAAATTCCACTTCTATGCAGTCTTCTTTTATCATAACCTTGCACTTTTGTTCGGGCTGGCGATACCTGAACTTAGCCGTGCAGACGAACTCTTTTTTTTCGGGCGCAAACGGAATCCAATTCGCCGACTTCATTAAAAGGCCTTTGCTATATAACCTTTCTTCTCCGCCGTGCGCGACGTAGAGAATATTGTTTTTTAAATCCTTTTCTATTACAAACCACCTCGAACCGTCGTCGCCTTTCTGTCCGCCTATATTAAGCCCTCTGCGCTGACCTATCGTGTAATACATAAGCCCCGAATGTTCGCCGATGACTTTTCCGTCGTAAGTCATTATTTTCCCTTGTTTTGCGGGAATATATTTGGAAAGAAAATTTCTGAAATTCCGCTCGCCTATAAAGCATATCCCGGTGGAATCTTTTTTCGAAGCGGTTGCCAGCCCGTTTTCTTCCGCAATCCTTCGCACCTCGCCCTTTTCGAGTTTGCCGAGCGGGAACAGAACCTTGTCGAGTTGAGATTGCGAAAGTTGATTTAAAAAATACGTTTGGTCCTTGCCTTGGTCCTTGGCTTTAAGAAGATAGTGAACGCCGTCGTCGTGCAAAATATCGCAATAGTGACCCGTGGCGATATAGTCCGCGCCGAGTTTTAAGGCTTGCTCTTTAAAATCTTTGAACTTGATTTCTCTGTTGCAAAGCACGTCCGGATTAGGCGTTCTGCCCGCCTTATATTCCGCGAGAAAATAGGAAAACACCCTGTCCATATACTCTTTTGCGAAATTAACGGAATAATACGGTATGCCGAGTTTGTTCGCCACCCTTCTCACGTCGGCGAAATCGTCCTCCGCGGTACACGCGCCGCACTCGTCCTTTTCTTCCCAATTATTCATAAAAAGTCCGATGACGTTATATCCCTGCTCTTTCAATAAAAGCGCGGCGACAGAACTGTCTACGCCTCCGCTCATTCCGACAACTACGGTTTTTTTCATAAACGCTCCTTTATCGACCGTATTGTATCACACCCGCGCGAAAAACACAATAAAAACTTAACGCAAAGAAAACGCTTGATTATTTTTTAAATTGTGTTATACTGTTTTCATTATATTATTATACTTATAAGCAGAACCGAAAAACGCTTATAATAAAGGAGTATATATGCCGGACGGCTCTGTCCCGTTACTGATAGCAATCATAATTTTAATTCTTTTTTCCGCCTTTTTCTCTTCAACGGAAACGGCATATTCCTGTTCGAGCAGAATAAAACTTCGCTCGCTCGCCTCTTCGGGCAACAAGCGCGCGGAAAAAACTTTAACCCTCGCAGAGGAAAAATACGGAAACCTTATTTCCACTATTTTGGTAGGAAACAACATCGTCAACTTAACCGCAGCCACGCTTTCCACTCTGTTTTTCGCAAAAGTCGTAACCGAAGGCTCGATAGACGCTTCGCTGCTTTCCACAATCGTTATAACTCTGGCGGTTTTGATTTTCGGAGAAATTACTCCTAAGTTTTTGGCAAAATCCGCACCGGAAAAAACGGCTATGTCTTTTTATCCCGTAGTGATTTTTTTCTATTACCTTTTCTATCCCGTAAACCTCTTGTTCGCAGGCTGGAAACGCTTGCTCGGCAAAATTTTCCGCATTAAAAACGACGAGGTTATAACCGAAGAAGAAATCATGACGGTCGTAGAAGAAGCCGAAGAAGACGGAACTCTTAAAGAGGAAGAAACCGACCTTATCCGTTCCGTTATAGAGTTCGACGACCTGGAAGCGGGCGACGTTTTGGTGCCGAGAGTAAACGTTGCCGCGGTGGATATTTCGGACTCTATGGAAGAAGTTAAAAACACGTTCTTAAAAGAAGGCTATTCCCGCCTTCCCGTATATAAAGAATCTATCGACACCGTCGTCGGCACGATTCATCAAAAAGATTTTTTCGCCGCATACCTCAACGGCACTCAATCCATCGCGGATATTTTGCAGCCCATCATATTGACTACGGAACACGTTAAAATTTCCGCGCTTTTAAAACAAATGCAAAAAAAGAAAACTCATATCGCCGTCGTTTTGGACGAATACGGCGGAACGCTGGGTTTGATAACGCTCGAAGACATTCTGGAAGAATTGGTCGGCTAAATTTGGGACGAACACGACGAGGAAGTAAGCTACTTCAAACGCGTTAACGAAAACACCTATTTGGTGGACTGCAACGCCCCTCTTTCCGACTTGTTCGAAACGATAGGACTAAAAGA
>CAYQLN010000083.1:0-4035 GCA_964418455.1 uncultured Christensenella sp. | reverse complement strand
TGCTGAAATATTTAGAAAAATTTAAGCCGCAAGAAGTGTTTAAGCAAACGAGCGAAGTGAATGCGGGGATTGGCGCGGTTATAAAAATTTTAAGCGAATCTCACGGTGCGGTTAGCGCGGGAACGATAAGCGAGAAGGTGGGTATCAGTACCGCACGAACGGCGGTTTTACTAAAAAAAATGGTAAAACATAACCTGATAACGAAAAGTCGCGCGGACTTTGACGGAAGAAAAACTATGGTCGTTTTAACCGAATACGGTTTGAAAACGGCGGAAGAAATGCAAAAGAATTTATTGGAAAGATTAGAAAAAACGATAGACGCTATCGGTATGGATAAAATAGAGAAGTTCATTTCTCTTTTTACGGAGATTCAAGCGTTCATAAAAAGCAATTTCCCGAAGCCTCCGAAATTTTAACGAAAAAAACGGACCGAAAGGTCCTTTTGTTAAAAGAATTTATCTAACCGAGTTAGTAAAAATAAAACAGAAAAAAGGAGAAAAATGTTAAAAATATTAAAAAAACTCGGCAAAACCGAGTGGCTTTTGGTTTTAACGTCGATTGCGCTAATAGCCTTTCAAGTTTGGTTAGACCTCGAATTGCCGACGTATATGTCAAAAATAACCGTTCTCGTGCAAACTCCTAACAGCGAAATGGGCGACATACTTTATAACGGCGGAATGATGCTTTTATGTGCGTTAGGGAGTCTTTGTTCTTCGGTTGTAGTCGCTTTTATGTCGGCAAGGATATCCGCTTCTTGCGGAAAAAATTTGCGTGAGAGATTATTTAAGAAAGTTCAATCGTTTTCTATGGAAGAAATCAATAAATTTTCCACCGACAGCCTGATAACTCGTTCTACGAACGACGTAACGCAAATACAGAATTTCATCGTTATGGGGCTTCAAATGCTAATAAAAGCGCCCATAATGGCGGTTTGGTCCGTTTGTAAAATTGCTTCGAGCGAATGGCAATGGACGCTTGCGATGGGAGTTGCGGTAATAGTTCTTTTAGCGGTCGTTTTCGTATGCATAGTCATCGCGCTGCCGAAGTTCAAGAAGATGCAGCGATTAACGGACGATTTAAATCGAGTAACGAGAGAAAATTTAAACGGACTACGCGTTGTTCGCGCATATAATGCGGAAGAATATCAACAAAACAAATTTCAGACCGCAAATAAGCAAATAACGGATACCACGCTTTACGCGCAGCGCACGCTGTCTTTTTTAATGCCGAGCATACAACTTATAATGAGCGGTTTATCGCTTGCGATTTATTGGATAGGCGCGGCGGTTATAAATCAGGCGGGATTAGCCGAAAAAATGGGTGTTTTCGGTTCGATGATGACCTTTTCTCAATACGCGGTGCAAGTGGTAATGGCGTTTATGATGCTCGTTATGATTTTTATGATACTGCCGAGAGCGTCGGTGGCTGCTGGGCGCGTCAACGAAGTGTTGGAAACCGTTCCTTCCATTCTCGACGGAGAGGTTTCGGAAGGCGAAAGCGGTAAAGAGGGCGAAGTCGTTTTTAAAAACGTGTCTTTCAAATATCCCGACGCGGAAGAATATGTTTTGAAAGATATATCGTTTGAGGCAAAAAGAGGGGAAACCGTAGCGTTTATAGGTTCGACGGGTTCGGGCAAAAGCACTTTAATAAATCTTATTCCTCGTTTTTACGACGTTACCGACGGAGAGGTTTTAGTCGACGGAGTAAACGTTAAAAAATACAAACAAAAATCATTGAGAAACAAAATAGGGTACGTATCGCAAAAAGCCGTACTGTTCACCGGCTCTGTTCGGTCTAACGTCGCTTTCGGAGATAACGGCGCGACGGATTGGGACGACGAGGGGATTTCCGAAGCGTTAAAAACGGCTCAGGCACAAAATTTCACCGAAAGTTTGAAAGAGGGCGACGGAGGATTCGTGGCGCAGGGAGGCGGCAATTTTTCCGGCGGACAAAAGCAAAGGCTGTCCGTAGCGAGAGCGATTGCAAGAAAACCTGAAATACTCGTATTCGACGATTCCTTTTCCGCGCTCGATTATAAAACCGACAAAATATTAAGAAAAACTCTCGAAGAAAAATGTAAAAACGTAACGAGGTTAATCGTCGCGCAAAGAATCGGAACAATCCGTTCCGCCGATAAAATAGTGGTATTGGAAGACGGAAAGACGGTGGGTATCGGTAAACACGAAGACCTTATGAAAAATTGTGAAACCTACCGTCAAATCGCACTTTCGCAACTTTCGAAGGAGGAACTTTGAAATTGAAAAACGAAGAATATAAATTAGAAAGCGGAAACGCTCGAAGATTGGGTAAACCTCCGAGATTCGGCGGCGAAAAGGCTAAAAATCTGTTCGGAACGTGGAAAAAATTGTTCGGTTACGCTAAAAAATATATTGTCATAATAGTGATAGCCGTAGCGTGCGCCGCAGGCGGAACCCTTTTGACCTTGCTCGGACCCGATAAACTCGGCGAATTAACGGACGAAATAACGAAAGGAATTATGACGGGAATCGACTTAACTTCGGTTGCCGAAATAGGCTGCACTCTCGTAATATTTTATTCGCTTAGTTGGTTGCTGTCCGTTTCGCAAGGCTGGATTATGTCGACGATAACGGCAAGAGTTTCAAAAAATTTAAGGACGGATATATCTAAAAAAATAAATAAATTGCCGATGAGTTATTATAACGACGCCACCGTCGGCGACGTGCTGTCCCGCGTTACGAACGACGTGGACTCCATTTCTCAATCGTTCAATCAAAGCATTGGCAACTTGGTCAGTCAGATAGTGCTTTTGGCAGGTTCGCTCCTTATGATGATTATAAAAAATTGGATTATGGCGCTTACCGCAGTCGTGGCAAGCCTTTTGGGTTTTGTGTTTATGCTTTTGATAATGAAACGAAGCCAAAAATATTTTTCATTGCAACAATTTAGCCTCGGCAAATTAAACGGACATATCGAAGAAATGTATTCCGGTCACGTCGTCGTAAAAGCATATAACGGCGAAAAGCAATCGGAAAAAACGTTCGACGAACTGAATACAAAATTATTTGAAAGCGGATTAAAAGCGCAAAGCCTTTCCGGAATAATGATGCCTTTTATGAGTTTCATAGGAAATTTTGCCTACGTTGCCGTTTGTATAGTCGGCGGCGCGCTCGCCATGAACGGAATTATCGGCGTGGGAACGATAGTCGCGTTTATGCTTTTCGTCAGATATTTTACTCAACCTTTATCTCAAATCGCGCAGTCCGTGCAGTCTTTGCAATCGGCTGCGGCGGCGGGGGAGCGAGTATTCGACTTTTTGGAAGCGGAAGAAATGGAAAACGAAAGCGATAAAACGATAAAACTAGAAAACGTCGAAGGGGATGTGGAATTTTCGCACGTTAAATTCGGTTACGATTCGAATAAGCCCGTAATAAAGGATTTTTCCGCAATCGCTAAGCGCGGGCAAAAAATTGCCATAGTCGGACCGACGGGCGCAGGCAAAACCACGCTTGTGAATTTATTGATGCGTTTTTATGAAATTCAAGAGGGCGAGATAAAAATCGACGGCATATCGACAAATAAAGTAACGAGAGAAAACGTCCGCGAACAATTTTGTATGGTTTTGCAAGATACGTGGTTATTCGAAGGCACGGTGAAAGAAAATCTCGTATACTGCAACGAAAACGTTTCCGACGAAACGATAGAGCAAGCGTGTTCGGCGGTCGGGTTGCATCATTTCGTTAAAACGTTGCCAAACGGTTATGAAACGGTGTTGAATAATCAAGTCAATTTGTCGCAAGGTCAGTGCCAACAACTTACCATAGCAAGAGCGATTATCGCAGATAAGCCGATGCTTATTTTGGACGAAGCGACAAGTTCGGTAGATACCAGAACGGAACTGCAAATTCAAAACGCTATGGATCAACTCATGCAAAACAGAACGTCGTTCGTAATCGCGCACAGACTTTCCACCATTAAAAACGCCGATTTGATTTTGGTTATGAAAGAGGGCGACGTAATCGAAAGCGGCACGCACGAAGAATTGTTGGCAAAGGG
>CAYQLN010000082.1:0-4063 GCA_964418455.1 uncultured Christensenella sp. | reverse complement strand
CCCGTTAAGTATGGAAGAGGCTTTTTCGCTAATTACTTCGTTTTTTACCTTCGGCGCTATCACTTCTGCGACTGTCCCGTCCGCAGAGTATACTTCTTTTAAAAAGTGCGGTTCGTAATATTTACCTCCGTTGGCCGCGGCAGACACCGCGGCGACGAGTTGAAGTCCGGAAACGGCTATCGTTTGACCGAAAGCAACACGCGCCAAATCAACGTTTTGCAATGCGGATTTAGGCAACACCATCCCTTGAGTTTCCCCTTTGAAATCAACTCCCGTAACAGAACCGAAATTAAACTTTTCTATATATTCGTACATCACGTCTTTACCCAAACTCATCGCCACGTCGACAAAGATAGGATTACAACTGTTTTCGAGCGCGCCTTCGAGGTTAAGCGACGAATGTTTTCCGTTTGCGTGAGTGCTCCAACATTTTACTTTTTGACCGTCTATATATCTGTATCTCGACGAATTAAAAACGTGAGTCAACGAATAAGCGTTTTTGTTTCCCGAAAGGTATTCTTCTATGTTGGCGGCGGTGGTTATGATTTTAAATGTTGAACCCGGCTCGTACACGTCGCTTATTATTCCGTTTCGAGAAAGCGAATTCAAAAGATCTAAATCGTTTCTCGGCGGAGAATTCAAATCAAACGACGGCTTTGTGCATAAGGCAAGTATTTCCCCGCAAGACGGGTCTATTACTATTGCTTGCGCGCTTTTCGCGCCGTGAACTTCCATCGCTTCTTGCATTGCGGTTTCGCACAAACATTGTATTTCGTAATCTATGGTCAACTTAACGTTTAGTCCGTCGGTCGCGGGTATATAACTCGCCTTTCCGTTTTCTATTTCCACGCCTACTATATCCGTTTCGTATAATATTTCACCGTTAATCCCGGATAGGTATTTATCGTAAAACAATTCTAATCCCGATTGACCTTTTCCGTCGCTCGACGTAAAGCCCAAAACGGAAGAAAGTAATTCGCCGTGAGGGTATGTTCTGTAATTATCCCTCGAATAATATACGCCCGCAAGAGAATATTCGAGTAGTTTATCTATCGTTTCTTTTTTCACTTGCTTTTTCAAAGTAATTTCGCTGGAAACGGTTTTTGTTAATCTATCCGCCACGAAACTTTCATCGAGTCCCAATATTCTTGCCAATATCGAACAGGTTTCTTCAAAATTAACGACAGCCCTTTTCCTTACGAAAACCGTATAGGTATCTTCGTTGTCCGCCAAAACCACTCCGTTTCTGTCGGTAATCGTTCCCCTTGAAGCGATAACGGGAATTTCTCTCGTCCATTGATCTATCGCTTTTTCTTGTAAAGCGTCTCCCCAGATAACTTGGACGTAAAAAAATCTCCCCAAAACGGCAAAAAATAAAAAGGCTACCGCAAGTATTATTGCGAGTAACCTCTTTCGTAAAACAGTTATTGAATAGTCGTTGGTTTTGTTTTTGCCGATTTTCATATTACATATTTATTCGGCAAACTATGATTTAATTACTTTAATTTTAATTGTTCGTTTAATATGTTCGCTTGTTCCAAAACGTATTCGTCGTTAGAAATCGACGCTATTTCCTCCGTTTTGGAAATGTATTCCGCTTTCAAAACGTTAAGTTCCTCCGCTTTGCTTGCGTTAATGCCGGAAAGCGACGCCAAAACGCCGGTATTGATTATAATCAACGCCATTATTACCGCCACGACTATGGAATAAACGGTAATTGCTATTTTACCTTTTAAGTTTAATTTATAAGAAACGTTTTCCTCTTTATCGGTTTTCATTTCCTCGCGCATTTGGTCGACTTCGTCCGTGCCGAACTGCATAGTGGTAGCGGTGGGACGAATATCTTCTTCTAACGCGTTGTTTTGAGAAGCGGCAACTTCCTCCTCTTCTTTTTGAGAGGCGGTCAGTTGCTCTTCTTCATAAACGTCATAGTTAAGGAGTTTATCGAGATTGCGTTTCATACGCAGTTTAGCCGCTTCGAGTTCTTCGGCGGTTTTGACTGCGGCGTTCGCTTTTGTTTCTTCTCTGTCTAACACTGCAACGTTTCTTCCGTTATAATTTCCGATAAACGTTCCGTTAGATTCGAATAAATCGTTTTTCATCTTTGCTCTCCTTTTATATTTTTTCGGCAATTCTGAGTTTTGCCGAACCCGACCGCGGATTATTTTTCAATTCTTCCTCGTTAGCGATTATCGGGTGTTTTGTAATGATTTCTATTTCTTTCTTTTTTCCGCAAACGCAGACCGGCAAACTTTTATCGCATATACAGTCGCATTCGAGTTCCTTGAAGGCTTTTTTTACTATTCTGTCTTCCAAAGAATGAAAAGTTAAAATCGATATTCTTCCGCCCTTGTTTAAGGACCTAGCCATATCCAATATCGTTTCGTAAAGTCCGTCGAGTTCGCCGTTGACCTCTATCCTTAACGCCTGAAAAGTTCTTTTGGAAGGATGTCCGTCGTGCTGAAATTTTTTCGGAATGCTTGAAAATATAATTTCGTTTAACTCGCCTACCGTTTCAATCGGTTTCGTTTTACGGGCGATTACTATGTTTTTCGCTATTTGAAACGCAAATCTTTCTTCTCCGTATTCGGCGAGTATTCTTTTAAGTTCTTTTTCTTCGTATTCGTTGACTATTTTTTTTGCGGTCAGAGGATTGTTTTCACTCATTCTCATATCGAGTTCGACGCTTCCGTCTAAATAAGAAAATCCTCGACTTCTGTCGTCCAACTGAAAACTTGAAACTCCGAGGTCTAACAGTATACCGTCGAATTTATCTACGTGCGCTTTTGACTTTACTTCAAGAAAATTTTTGAAATTATCGCAAAAAATTTCGTATCTGCCGTCAAATTCCTTTAAGCGTTCTTTTGCTCGCCCTATCGCGTATAAATCCATGTCGGTAGCGATAAGTTTTCCTTCGGGTTCGGACCTTTTAAGAATTTCGAACGAATGTCCTCCTCCGCCGAGAGTTCCGTCAAAATATATTCCGCCGTTTTTTACCGCAAGTCCGTCCATACACTCTTCGAGCATAACGGGAACGTGAACGAAATCAGTCATTTTTCTTCAACTCTTCCATAGCGTCGGCAAGAACTTCGAAGTTAACGTCGTTAAAATAATCGTTCCAAACTTCTTCGCTCCATATTTCGATGCAAGCAGGTCCTTGAAATACTATAATATTTTTCGTGATGTTGGCGTATTTACGCAAATTTTCGGGAAGAAGTATTCTTCCTTGTTTGTCTTCTTCCGCCTCCCACGTATTAAATAAAATAAACCTTGCCGCTTTGAGTTGCTGTTCTTTATAAGGGTTAATGTTAGAAAGAGTTTTTTTAACTTCCGCTGTTTGTTCTTTCGAATAAACGTATAGGCACTTACCCGTTCCGACGGTTATCGAATAACCTTCGCCGAGTTGCTCGCGAAGTTTGGCAGGTATTCTCATTCTGTTTTTAGCGTCTAATTGATGAGAATAATTCTTGCCCGACATCTTCCTTTTCCCCCTTTTCTTTTAATTTACGAATATTCTATCACACAGTTTGACCACTGTCAACCACTTTTATATTTTTTTGAGATATTTTTTTTGAAAATTTATTTAATTTTTCTAAATATTGACCACATTTTCCCAAACAAGTTCGTTTTTATTTGCATTTTTTCCGACAAATTTCACTTGTGTTTTGCTATCGTTTTTAACGATTAAATTTTTTTTGTGTTTTTCGTATATAATTTTTGCGGTTAACTTTTCTCCGCAAAAAATTTTTCGTGGAAAAAAGTGGTCAATAATCTGCTTTTTAATCAGCGAATAATGAGTGCACCCTAACACCAAACAACCGCCGATAACGGAATTCGCGCTTTCGAAGTCGGGAACAAACGACGAAAGATTTAAACAATTTTTTTCAATTTCGGAAGCCAAACTCTTTAATCCGAAGGTTTTTAGCCCTTTTATTCCGCCATATTTTTTTGAAGTTGTTTCGGTTGCAAAAAGGGTCGCTTCGCCATCTTCGGTCAGTGCCTTTTCGATAGGAGGAAAAACGCCGAACGTTTCCTTTCCGCTAAATTTTTCAATATCTTTCAA
>CAYQLN010000081.1:0-4206 GCA_964418455.1 uncultured Christensenella sp. | reverse complement strand
GCCCTGCCCTATACGAATAGGACCCGCGCCCAAAACGACGAGTTTCTTTTTGTCGGTCAGCCTCGATTGATTTTCACCCGTATACGAAGAATACAAATACGCTATATATTTGCCCGTGTGCAACGTGTCTACCATACGGAATACGGGAACTATCCCCTTTTCCTTTCTCAACGCGCGTACTTCCTTTTCGGTAACGTTCCAAAGTTTGGCTATATACTTATCCGCAAAACCCATTTTTTTAGCTTCTTTCAAGGTGTTTGCGTCCGAAATATTTTGCTTTATTTTCTTTTCTTCTTCTACTATTTTCTTAAAACTTTCAAGGAACAGTTCGGTTATTTCGGTTATTTCGTGAATTTCCGCTACCGAAACGCCTCTTCTTAAAAGTTCGGTTACCGCAAACACGGTGTCCGCCTTAAATTCGGAAAGATATTCTTTTATTTCTTCCGTGCTCATATCGTCGAATTTAGCGAGATGAAAATGGCAGCAACCTATTTCCAGCGAACGCACCGATTTAAGCATACATTCTTCTAAGTTAGAGCCTATTCCCATAACCTCACCCGTGGCTTTCATCTGCGTTCCCAAAGTGTTGGGCGCGGAAGTAAATTTATCGAACGGGAACCTCGGAAACTTTGCGACTATATAATCGAGTTCCGGTTCTTTGCTCGCGAATCCGCCCGCTACGGGTATTTCGTCAAGGCTCATTCCCACCGCTATTTTCGCGGTAACTCTCGCGATAGGATATCCGCTCGCTTTGCTCGCGAGTGCGGAAGAACGCGATACTCTGGGATTGACTTCGATTAAATAATATTCGCTCGTTTGCGGATTTAACGCGTATTGCACGTTGCAACCGCCCGCTATTTTAAGTTCCTTAATTATCTTTATCGCGCTGTCGTTAAGCATTTTACGGTCTTTTTCGCTCAAACTCAATATCGGCGCGACGACTATCGAGTCGCCCGTATGAACGCCTACCGGGTCGACGTTTTCCATTCCGCAAATGGTGATGGCTTTATCGAAGGAATCGCGCATAACCTCGAATTCGATTTCCTTATATCCCTTAACGCTCTTTTCCACCAAAACCTGATGCACGGGGGAAAGCGCGAAACCGTTCATACCTATTTCCACCAACTCTTTTTCGTCGTTTGCAAAACCGCCGCCCGTTCCGCCGAGCGTGAACGCAGGTCGCAAAACAACGGGATATCCTATGCGTTTGGCGGCTTCTTTGGCTTCTTCTAAATTATAGGTTATTTGCGAAGGAATAACGGGTTCTCCGATAGACTCGCACATTTCCTTGAACAGTTCTCTGTCCTCCGCGCGTTCTATGCTAAGGCTGCTTGTTCCCAACAGTTCCACCTCGCACTCTTCGAGAACGCCTTTCTTTTCTAATTGCATAACGATGTTAAGTCCCGTTTGTCCGCCTATTCCGGGTATAATTGCGTCGGGACGTTCGTAACGGAGTATTTTCGCAAGATATTCCAGCGTTAAAGGCTCCATATAAACCTTGTCCGCTATGGAAGTATCGGTCATTATGGTGGCGGGGTTGGAGTTCACCAAAATAACCTCGTAACCCTCTTCTTTAAGCGCAAGACACGCTTGCGTTCCGGCATAGTCGAATTCCGCCGCCTGACCGATTACGATAGGTCCCGAACCGATTATAAGTATCTTCTTCAAATCTTTCCTTTTTGCCATTTTAGTTTCCCTCCGTTTTTTATTTTAATTTATAAACCGCTTCTCCGTCTATCACGGTCCACAGGCATTTTCCGAAAACTTTTTCTCCCTCGAAAGGCGTCGCTCTGCCTTTCGTTAAAAAGTCCTCGGAATTTATTTCGTATTCTTCGTCGAGTTTCCAAACGGAAAATCCGTTTTCTTTAATGCCGAATCTTTTTCTCGGATTTTCCGTTAAAAGATTTATTAGTTTTTCCAAGTCGATTATACCCGTTTTAACCAACTTCGTATATAAAATCGGGAACGCGGTTTCCAATCCCACAACGCCGAACGCGCTGTTTTTCAGCCCTTTGTTTTTTTCCTCTTCGGAATGAGGCGCGTGATCGGTCGCTATCATATCTATCGTTCCGTCCGAAATCGCCTCTATTAACGCAAGCCTGTCTTCTTCCGCTCGAATCGGCGGGTTCATTTTCCAACGCCCCTCGTCTTTCAAATCCCCGTCGTCGTAAACGAGATAATGCGGCGCCGTTTCCGCCGTAACGTCAAGTCCCTCATTTTTGGCGCGACGAATATATTCAACGCTTTCTTTCGCGGAAACGTGGCAAACATGATAGGCGCAACCCGTTTTTTTAACGAGTTCCAAATCTCTTTTGACCATTTCGTATTCGCTTGCGGAAGATATTCCCGAAAGTCCGTGACTCTCGGCATATTTCCCGTCGTGCACGCAACCTCCGCAAAGCAGTTTTTCGTCTTCGCAATGCGCGGAAATCACCTTTCCGAGCGATTTCGCTTTAATCATCGCTTGCTCCATCAACCCGTCGAGTTGCACGCCTTTTCCGTCGTCGCTGAAACCCACGCAAAATTGCGAAAGATTTTCCATATCGGCAAGTTCTTTGCCCTTTTCGCCTTTCGTTAAAGAAGCGAAAGGATAAACGTTTACGACCGCGTCATTTTTTATTATTTCCAATTCTTTTTTTATGTTTTCCGCGCTGTCGGGAACGGGTTGAAGATTGGGCATTGTGCAAACCGACGTCCATCCTCCGCGAGCCGCGGCGGCGCTTCCCGTTTTTATCGTTTCTTTATAAGAAAATCCCGGTTCCCTGAAATGCACGTGCACGTCGCAAAATCCGCCGAAAACCGCGTATTCTCCGCAGTCGCTTAAATCTTTTCCGCTCAAAAATTCAGCGGCGATTTTTTGCATTTCTTTGCCGATACCGATATACTTAACGCTCAAATCCTTTACCTCCGCCGCTATTTTTCGCAAATAAACACTTGGTCGACGCCGTCGGTTTCTTTAAGATTGACGGAAACCGTTTCGTGCCCCGCGGTAGGCACGTTTTTTCCTACGAAATCCGGACGTATCGGAAGTTCCCTATGCCCCCTGTCCACCAAAACGGCAAGTCTGACCGCTTTGGGGCGAGCCATATCGAACACGCATTCGAGCGCGGCGCGAGCGGTTCTTCCCGTATACAAAACGTCGTCGACTATAATAACCGTTTTGTCGTGCAATTCGCAGGGAATCTCGCAATCGGCGTCCGCGCTTTCTTTTTGCTCCTTCGAAAGGTCGTCGCGATTACGGGTTACGTCTAAACTGCCTATCGGTATTTTTTTTCCTTCGAATTTAAGCACGTTTTCCGCAATTCTTTCGGCAAGCGGAACTCCGCGACTTTTTATTCCCAAAAGGCAAACGTCGTCTACGCCCTGATTTTTTTCAATTATTTCGTGCGTCATTCTGGCAAGCGCGCGCAGAACCGCCGTTTCGTCCATTATTTGAGTTTTGCGTTGCATACCTTCTCCTAAAAAAATAAAGTCTTGTCGAAAGACAAGACTTTTTTTAGCGTGCAAAAACGTTTATAGCGTTATTTATGCGTTAATCAAAAAACCTTGTCAATCTCTCTGTATCAACTTAAAAGTTTATCTTTGTTTAATATACCACCGCGCCCCCGCATTGTCAAGCGTTTTTCGAGCGCGCCGTAAATTTAATTTGCGCCTTTATCTATTTTATACGTCGGAACGAGTTCGTGAACCATTTCCTTTATGTTGCCCACTTCTTTATATGCCGCTTCGTATAACTCTTGTATCTTGGCAAAAAGATTATTCTCGTCGATTTCAAGCGGTTTGCCTATAAAGATTAAATCGTTATCCGTCTTTTTCATTCCCTCTTCGTTCATAAGTTTTTCTTCGTAAAGTTTCTCGCCGGGTCTCAGTCCCGTGATTTTTACGTCGATATCCTTAAAAGGCTCTAAACCGGAAAGTCTTATCATATTTATGGCAAGGTCGTAAATTCTAATCTGTTCGCCCATATCGAGGACGAAAATCTCTCCGCCCTTGGCATACGCCCCCGCTTGCAAAACGAGCGACACCGCTTCGGGAATGGTCATAAAGAAACGAACTATATCCTTGTGAGTTACGGTGATAGGTCCGCCCTCCGCGATTTGTTTGCGGAACAACGGAATAACCGAACCGTTAGAACCCAAAACGTTACCGAAGCGCACCGCAACGTAGTTAGTGGAAGGATAAACCTTGTTCATCGTTTGAATTATC
>CAYQLN010000080.1:0-4264 GCA_964418455.1 uncultured Christensenella sp. | reverse complement strand
TTTTCTTTTCGTCGCTATCTTTTATTAAAAAAAGAAAGCGGCGGTCGCGCTATAAAATTAAAGGGGAAAAACATTCGCTTTTAAAGATAATTATAATTAAATCGGTATTGAAAAACCGTTTTTTTAATGATACAATATGGGCATAAACGTTAAACGTAATTTTTTTAGCGAAGAGGGAATTAACGTTTTTGCGTTTTTTTGCAAAAGGGCAACGCTAACTTTAATCGAACGTTAAAAAGTTTTGCCAATATCGAAACAAAGAAATTTCAAAAATCGTTTATCGGTTTAAAAAACGGAAATAAAATAATCGGAGGAAATATATGAGCAGTTTTGAAAATTTAAGAATAGTAGACAATTTTTATCAAACTTCCCTGTATTTTCCTATGCCGACGGTGGTTATAGGAACGCTTTGCGAAAACGGGGAAACGAATTTAGGACCTTATTCTTTGGTTCAACCGTATTACGTGGCGGGGAAGGATTATTATGCGATGCTTTTATGTTGCAGAAATTCTTCAAACACCGCTCAAAACATTTTAAGGAACGGAAAATGCAGCATTAATTTTATAGACGACAACCCGAAAAACTTTAAGGAAGCGGTTAAACTTTCGTGGCCGGGAGATAAACCCGAAGACAAAATGCCTAAATGCAAGTTTCGTTTGGAAAAAAGTTTAATAGAAGAAGAAACCGCCGAAAAAAGACCTATGGTCATAGCGGACGCGGTTCAAGTTATAGAATGTAGTTGGGTTAGGGAACTCGACGGCGCGGAGAAAGACAAAGCGGGAGAACTTAACGGGTATAATCCGCCGTATCACGATTTTAACGGAATAACAAGTCAATTCGGCGCGCACTTTATACTTAAAATAGACAAAATTTTAATGAAAAAGAAATATAGCGACGCTATTATTAACGGAGTTAAAGCAAAAGATTTTCCAAATCTTCCCGTGGATTACGGCTATCGCGACAGCAAGAATTTTTGGTATCATAAGAAAACAAAAATGAGAGCGGAACTTTTGCAAGTGAGAAAAACAACGCTTGAATCGGTCAGGTATGCGGCGGACAGAATAGACGATAAAGTTAAATTTACCGACGGCGCGTTAAACACGGTTCTCGGCGTGCCGAGGGTGTTCTTGCCGCTCGTGCTGAAAGGTTGCGTTAAGTGGGCGAAAGAAAACGGCGTTACGCTTATAGACGAAACTCACATGAAAATAATAAACGACAAGCGTTCCAAAGAAAAGAAAAAGGATTAGTCGTTTAGTTAAAGTTGCGCAGAAAAACTCTTTTCGTGTTTATATACCGCGTGAAGAGTTTTTTTATACAATCGAGGTTAAAAGCGTTGCTTTTTTCGGAGCGAAGAGTAAAATATAAACGGTATAGAATTACAAAGGAAAAAGCGAATGGTTTTAACTATTGTCATTGCCGTCGTCACTTCGGCGGCGATTATCGCGGGCGTCTTTTTTTTTTCCGCAGTTTAAGTTAGGCAAAATCAAATCGGACTCGTATTGGATAATTGCGCTTATCGGCGCGTTGACAACGCTTGCTTTTGTTCTTTAACATAAAAAATTCCAAACAAAAAAACGCCTGAACGGCGTTTTTGTTTTAAATTCGGTTAAAGTTTCGCTTCCGTATACAGCATTATCATTGAAATTGCCGTTATAGCCGCCGTTTCCGCGCGCAATATTCGTTTTCCGAGCGAAAGGGGCAAAGCGTTCGCTTTCACGGCTTTTTCGTATTCTTCTCGATCGATTCCGCCCTCCGGACCTATAAGCACGCCTATTTTCATTCCGCGCGTTATCTTTTTTAGGGCGGAAACCGTTTCGTCCATTCCGCAATGACATTCGTATGGCATTAAAAACAAATCGAGGTCTTTTGCTATTTCTAACGCGCTTTCAAAGCGGAGGGGCTGCTCTACGGTTGTTATGAAATTGCTTTTACATTGTTTTGCCGCCGCTTCCGCGATAGCGTTAAACCGTTCGGTTTTTACGTTCTTTTTCTTTTCTTCTATTTTAGAAACGGAATAGCGCATTTCTACGGGGAAAATTTTTTTTACTCCGAGCTCCACGGCTTTCTGAATTACAAATTCCGTTTTATCTCCTTTAAGTAATCCTTGAAACAAATAAATATCTACCGGCAAAGAAGTTTCCGAGTAATTTTCTTTTAAAATTTTTGCGGCAAATCGGTTTTCGTCGTATTCCGTAATCTCGCACAGGTTGCTTTTGCTTTCAAAGTTTATAATAACCTTTTCGCCCGTTTTAAGCCGTAAAACGTTTTTGGCGTGGTTATAGTCTTTACCCGAAATTTCAAAAATGCCGTCGACGGCGTTTTTTTCGGCGAAAAAATTATACATAGAGTTTCCTTCTTCGTTTAGTTTGTCGATATAAAAACGTTAAAACGAAATAAAATTAAAAAATATGCAGCAATTATAGTTGCCCCCGCGTATTGCCGTTGCAATTTGTCGTTTTTGTTGAAACACGGCGCCCAATTACCCTTGCAAGCAAGTTTGCTCTAATTATATTTTCTTATTCTCCTAACGAAGCAAGTTCGTTAGGGTGCTTTCGCCCCGCGTGTTTTGCACAAATGCAAAACACGGAGAATATAAAAATGAAATACGGCGCTCAGCTATCCTTGCAAGCAAGTTTGCTCGCTTGTATTATATCACTGACAGAACAAAATTACAACAAGGTTAAAATAGTTTTAAAAAGTGAACGTTTGTTCTTGCTAATAAATGCCGAAAGTGATATAATTTTATCGAAAAAAATCTTTCGCCGAAGGCGGGTGTTCAACGAATATTTAATCGCCTTAATGAATAATGAAAGGCGAAAAAAGGCAAAATATTTTTTAGTAGGTGTATGATGCTCGATAAAAGATGTTTTGCGTTGCTCGATTTTTTTAACGCCGCGTGCGAAAGCAGCGGATATAAAGTTTTCGATACGGAAGAGATATTGCTCGCTATGCCGAAAGAGTTCGGTATGGAAAAAGAGGGGCTTAAAGAGTGCGTTTATTCGCTTTGCGAAAAGGAGTATTTAAGCGTTAAGTATTACGACGACGATAAGGTTTGTCTGTCTCCGTTGCCGAAAGGGCGGTTAGTTTTCGAAAAAAAGGCGGAAGAGGAACTGCTTAACGAAAAATCCGTTAAACGCTATTTCGTTTGTTCGTTTATCGGCGCGGCTTTCGGCGGAACGGTTTCCGCGTTAATCGTATCGGTGATACGTCTTTTCGGGGGGATTTGATATGCTCTCGTTTAAAGAAAGCGCGGTAATGTCCGCCATATATTCGGAATTCGGGGAAAAGAGTTCTATTTTAATAAGTCCGCACGACCTTTTGTCGGTTTCGGGCATAAAAGAAATTTCCGTAAAAGAATTAGGCGAAATAATGCAAAATCTTGCCCAAGACGGATATATAGATTTTGTTTTTACCGAAATGCACGGCGAAGAAATATATTGCGTCAGTCTTTTGAAAAAGGGCAAGGGTTTCGACAGAGAGAAAAAACGGCGCAAAAGAAATCTTATGTATAGGCTTTTGCTTACGGTAGCGTTTGCGATTATAAGTTTTTTGATAGGATTATTGTTAAAAGCGATTTTTTAGTATGGAAAAAAGAAAGTTTGTTTTACATTCCGAATATAAGCCGCAAGGCGATCAGCCTCAGGCGATAGAAAAATTGGTCGAGGGGATAAACGACGGTTTGCGAACGCAGGTTTTGCTTGGCGTAACGGGTTCCGGCAAAACGTTTACCATGGCAAACGTTATAGAACGCGTGCAACGTCCCGCGCTCGTTATCGCGCACAATAAAACGCTCGCCGCGCAACTTTGCAACGAATTCAGGGAGTTTTTTCCCGAAAACAGAGTGGAATTTTTCGTTTCTTATTACGATTACTATCAACCGGAGGCGTATATAGCCAGCACGGACACGTACATAGAAAAGGATTTGTCTATCAACGACGAGATAGATAAACTTCGCCATTCGGCGACCTGTTCGCTCGCGGAACGAAACGACGTTATAGTAGTCGCTTCCGTTTCCTGCATATACGGGTTGGGCGCGCCGGAAGAGTATTACAGACTCGCGATATCGCTTCGCCCGAACGATACGATGGACAGAAACGAACTTATGCGGCGACTTATCGCGTTGCAATACGAAAGGAAAGATACCGATTTTTCCCGTTCTTCTTTTAGAGTCAGGGGTGATACGGTGGATATTTTTCCCTCTTCTAATACCGAAACCATAATAAGGGTGGAGTTTTTCGGCGATCAAGTGGAAAGGGTTTGCGAG
>CAYQLN010000079.1:0-4310 GCA_964418455.1 uncultured Christensenella sp. | reverse complement strand
ATAGTAGATATAAGTAGATTGATTAAATTAGCAGACGATGATAGAATGAAAAACGGTCAAAAACAAATCTTTTATAGGAGACAATATATGAAGATTGCGATTTCGGCAGAATCATCCGCCGACCTTACTGAAGAATTAAAAGAGAAATACGATATAAAAATAGTGCCTTTACAAGTGCTTTTAGGCGATAAAAATTATTTGGACGGAGAAGTTACCGCAGATGATATAATAAAATTCGTCGATGAAAATAAAACTTTGCCTAAGACGGGGGCGACCAACGAATATCAATTCGAAGAGCATTTTTCCTCTTTGCTTAAAGAATACGACGCCGTAATACATTTTTCTATTTCGGGTGAAATGAGCAGTGCATATTCCAATGCGGTTAAAGTGTCTAAAAAAATGAAAAACGTATACGTTGTCGATACTAAAATACTTTCTACCGGGATTTCGTTGCTTGCTATATATGCAAGAAAACTTGCCGACAAGGGTCTCGAAGCGGAAGAAATTTATAACAAGTGTTTAAAGCGTGTTCCGTTCATAAAGGTTACGTTTGTTCTTGAAAGGTTAGATTATTTATATAAGGGCGGAAGATGTAACGCGCTTTCCTATTTCGGCGCGAATTTATTGCGTATTCGTCCGCAAATAATAGTTAAAGACGGAAAAATGACAAGCGGAAAGAAATATATGGGTAGTTTTCCGAAAGTGGTTAAAAAATATCTTAACGACGCGCTCACCGATAACGATAATCCCGATTTGTCGCTTGCTTTTTTTACTTATACTACCGCAACTTCGGAAGTTAAAGACAGCGTGATAAATTTTTTGAAAGATAAGGGATTTAACGAAATTTTGGTAACTCGCGCAGGCGGGGCGATAACCAGCCATTGCGGAGAAAATTGTCTCGGTATACTTTATATAAACGACGGCGGGGATGATTGAAATAAACGTAAAGATAATATAAAGACCTTTTTGCAATGCGTTTTGCGTTTCGATAAGGTCTTTTGTTTTTTTAATGGTTATTTATGTTGTAATAATTGTAAAAAATATTGAAAAAGGCGTGTCGATTTGTTATAATTTAACTAAATTCAATGAGGTCGTTGTTTTGAAAAAAGGATTGATTTTAACTAACTCTTTTTATAATCCGAAGTCGTATTATAATCAAGGAGAAAGGCTTAAAGAAGAATTTAATAATCGCGGCATAGAAATAGATTTGAAAAAAAATAATTTTTTTGCCGCTTACGTTACCGACAAAGGCGAACTTGAAAATTTAGCGAGCGGATACGATTTTTGCGTGTATTTGGATAAAGACAAATATATTTCTGAAATGCTTGAAAAACAGGGGTTAAGACTTTTTAACAATCACGAAGCAATTAGAGTATGCGACGATAAAATGCAAACGTTCATCCGTCTTTCAAATTGCGGAATAAATCTTCCGAAAACTCTTTCCGCGCCTTTATGTTACGATAAAAACGCCGAGATTGACGAGAGTTTCATAGTTAAGGTGGAAAAATTTTTAGGCTATCCCGTTATAGTTAAAGAGTGCTACGGTTCGCTCGGTAAAAACGTTTATATGGCGCAAAACAGAACGGAACTTATGCTTTTGGCGGATAAACTTAAATTGCTCCCGCACTTATTTCAAAAGGCGGTTAAAACTTCTATGGGTAAAGACGTCAGAGTAATAATAATCGGCAAAAGAAAAGTTTTTTCAATGCTTAGGGAGTCAAAAACCGATTTTAGAAGCAACGTAGAACTCGGGGGAAAATCGTATAAATACTCATTGAACAAAGAATGGAAAGATTTTGCGATTAAAATTGCGGAAATATTAAATTTGGATTATTGCGGCATAGATATACTTTTCGGCGAAAACGGACAACCGGTTTTATGTGAAGTTAATTCCAACGCGTTTTTTGGCGGTATGGAAAAAACTCTCGGAGAAAACGTCGCGGCGGCATACGCCGACTATATAATGCAAGAAATATATAAATAGGTTGTATGAAGAAAAAAGCGTTTGTTTTATTTATAGTATTGATTTTATCTGCGATTTTTTGTTGCGGTTGCTTTGCGGACTTTTTTGGCGACGACGATAACGACGCTCCTCAAACGGAAACCGTTAATTATGCGGACATAATAAACGAAATAACGTTAAACGTTATGAAAAGCAATTTTAAGGTTGTCGTTTCCGTTAAACAGGGCTTTAACGAAATAGATTTCGCAAGCGGTAGCGGCGTTGTCATAAAACAGTGGCAAATCGGAGAGAACGTCGAACGAAATTACTATTTGGTAACAAATAATCACGTGATTGCTTCAGGAGATTACGACAAGAATATTTTTTACGTAGAAGATTATACAGGCGCAAGAATCGATGCCGATGTTATTGCGAGAAGCGCCGAATATGACCTTGCCGTTTTGAAATTTACTTCTGTTTGCGATTACGGATACGTAAAACTTTCAAACGCCATTCTTAACGTCGACGACGCGGTTTTTGCGATAGGAACTCCCGAAGGACAGAAAAACGCGATTACCGTAGGAAAGTTTTTAGGGGAATCGACTGCACAAGAATCTTCTAATGAAAGTTCCAAAATTAAGTTTAACGTTTTAAAGCATAGTGCTAAAATTAAAGAAGGGTCAAGCGGCGGGGCGTTGTTAAACTCCGCTTTGGAAATTGTCGGTATAAATTACGGAGGGTTGAGCAACGAACAAGGTGAGTATACCGCAAGCGTTTCTATTCCCGTGAAATACGTTCGACAATATTTGTTAAATAATAATATATCCGTATAAAAAGTTGTAACGTAGGTTTCATTGTGATAAAAGAATATAATACTGTTGAAGGAGAGCAGGAAATAACGCTCGTTATAGAAAAATCTAAATTTATATGCGCCTTAAAGGGAGTTGAAAACGAAGAAGAAGCAAAAGAGTTTGTTTCGGTAATAAAGAAAAAACATTCTCTCGCAACGCATAATTGTTATGCATATATTGCGGACGAAATAGGCTATCTTCAAAAGTTTTTCGATGACGGGGAGCCGCAAGGAACGGCAGGAATCCCTATGCTCGAAACGCTTAAAAACAACGACTTAAAAAAGGTCGTTGCGGTTGTCACGCGGTATTTCGGAGGGGTTAAACTCGGAACGGGAGGACTTGCGAGAGCATATTCAAACGCGGTTAACGAGTGTATAAATAGCGCTAAAAAAATTAAGTGTGTTCGGAGCGCGGTTTTTGACTTTGTTTTAACGTATAACGAATATTCGAAGATCTTAAATTATTTTAACGAAAATTATATAAAGCTTTTATCCACCGTTTTTGACGACGGCGTTAAAATTCGCATTGCGTGCAAAAAAGAGTTCGAAAAGGGTTTTGTCGCCAAAATTTCAAATGTTTTTTGCGGTAAAGCGGTTTGTGAAGAGGTAGAGGAATCGTTTATTCCTTTTGAGGGTTGATATGGCGTTAGTTACCGAAATAAAAATTCAATCCAAAGATAAATCTAAATACAGTATTTTTATAGACGGAGAGTATTCTTTTGCGATTTCCGCGGATAAAGTTTTGGAATATAAACTTAAATCGGGAAAAGAATATAGCATAGACGAAATAGAAGAAATTAAAACGGAGGCAGAAAAAGAACTTGCTTTGCAAAAAGCCTTGAATTATATATCCAAAGCCATAAAAACGAAAAAGCAAGTCGTTATTTATTTGAAAGGAAAAGGATTTAGCGATAAAGCCGTATATAATGCCGTAGATAAATTGAAAGAATACGATTATATCAACGATAAAGAGTATGCAAAACTTTATTTGCAAAATAATCGGAGCGCGGGTAAAAGGCTTGTGGATTATAAACTTATGTCGAAAGGCGTCAATAAAAACGATATATCTCTTGCAAGAAACGAGGTAAACGAGGACTTTTCGGAAATGGCGGAAAAACTTGCCGATAAAAGACTCAGGAATAAAGAAATTACGCAGGAAAATTTGCAAAAAACATACAGATATTTGATAGGAAAAGGCTTTTCTCACGAAGAAGCGTTAAGCGTTATAAAAAAATACGACAACGAATAGAAAATGGAAAGAATCTTAACTGCCGAACAAATGAAAGAAGCAGACGAACTTAATATAAAAAACGGTATATCCGTTGACGAATTGGTCGAAAGGGCGGGAAGAGCGGTTGCCGATGAAATTTTGAAAAGATTTAAAGGCGGTAGGGTTTTAGTTTGCGTAGGTAAAGGCAATAACGGCGAAGACGGAAGAGTGGCAGCTCGAATTTTAAGAGAAAGACACGGCTTTGCCGTTTCCGTTTTAAATGTTTCAAACGGAATTTTTAAGATGTT
>CAYQLN010000078.1:0-4445 GCA_964418455.1 uncultured Christensenella sp. | reverse complement strand
TATTATGCATTAAAGGTAAAAACCTCGGGCGAAAGCGAAATAGTAAATCAAAACGGTTATCTATTCTATACGGCAGACGGCACGAATTATCTTGTAGGCTACGTAGGAGAAGAAACCGCATTAACGTTGCCCGATAAATATAACGGAGAAAACTATGAGATATATCAATATGCGTTCGTTTGTTGCGCTTCATTAACAAGCGTAACCATAGGAGACGGCGTAACGGACATAGGTTGTGGTGCTTTTTATGATTGCCATTCATTAACAAGCGTAACGATCGGAAGCGGCGTAACGAGTATAGTAAATTATGCGTTCGAATATTGCACTTCATTAACAAGCGTAACGTTTGAGAATACTGAAGGATGGTTTGTTACTTATGGTCGAAATACGACGAACGGAACGGACGTGACGGTAACGGACGCTGCACAAAACGCAACGTATTTGAAAAGCACTTACTATAATAAATATTGGAAGCGCAAAAAAATAAAAGGATAACAAAATATTTTCGTTCAAGGACAAAACGGTTTTGAACAAAAAATTAAAAACAGGCGGCGTTGTCGAGCGCGAAAAGCCTTAAAACAATTTCGTTCAAAAATGTTCAATTTTTGAACGAAAAAAGCGTTGCAAAAAGCGCAACAAAATTCGGCGCGGGGCGGAAATTTTCCGCCCCGCGCCGATAACATTAAGTGCCTAAAATATTTTAGCAAACATAAAAAAAGAGTGGGGGCGAAATTTATCGCTTTCGCTCCTTTTGATTTTAAAAAGCAGACTAAAACGGTTTAAAACAGACTAAAAAGGCAGGCGCGTTTTTTTTCGTCTCGATAGAAAAACTCTTGCCGAGGGAAAGGTCGTTAATTTTTGCTCTATAATTTTTTTCAAAAAAACGGAGAAGAAAAAGCAAAAAAATATTGTAAAAAAGGTTTAAATATAATATAATAAAGTCGGTGTGCAATCGCTAACGAAACTTACTTTTTTTTCGCTTGCTAAGCGCGTGGTCGTTGGTTCGAATCCAACCAAGGCGAAAGTCTTGTAGCTCAGGGGAAGAGCACGCTTTAGTTTCGTGATTAAGTTTGCGCACGTTTTTCGCAAAAAGCTATCGGGGTTTACTTTTGTTTCGGAACCGATATTTTGAAGGTTCGATTCCTTCCGTCCGAAAGGGCGTGGCGAAAGGGTAAACGCGTCGGAAAACAAATCCCGAAATATTCTTTTGCGAAATTTTGTTTAGAAGCGGGGTGGCGATGAAAAAAATTTTTAAGGAAAAATTATTCGAGAAGCAGGTTTTGGTAAACGAGACGGGCGAGGACGAATTCTGTTTTCAGGCGTTGTTTTCTTTTGCGAACATCCTCGGAATAAATATAGAAAAAGGAAAGGAACTCGCTTCGCTCGAAACGTTTCGTTTCGCGGCGGAAATGCTGGGTCGGAACGTTCCGTCGCCGTTCTATATCGGCTTTCCCGATTCCGTGAGGGAACTTGCGAAAGAACGGTTGTTGTTCGACCAACTTTTTCATTACTTCGTAACCTACGGGATAGGGGATTTTTCCGAGCCCGGTCACAGCGTTTTCGAAGAGGATTTTAAAAGAGCGGCGTTTAAAGAAAAGGTCGAGCCTAAAACTTTTTCGATTATTACGGAAAAAGAGGCGGAGTCGGAAATAAAAAAGATTTTCGATAATTTGATTCTCTCTTCGAGACCTTTGAGCGCGAAAGATTTCGAACTCGTCAAGGAGTGCGCGGAAGTTTTCGGATACGACGCTACGGAATGTTGTTCCAAAGACACGCTCGTTAAACTGTGCGTTTGTTTTAACGACCCTAAGTTTGCGAAAAAACTTAATCTTTGCGATTTCGTTTATTTTGCAGAAACGCTTAATTATCTTCGCTACGGCGAAAAGTCGATAAAAAAACTCAATTTAAAAAGCGCGGACAGAAAACTTTTGTCGGTTGTTTTGGACGAGTTGATAAAAAAGGATTCGAACGTTAAAGATTGCTACGAAAAGCAAGCCGCGTGGTGCGGAATTTTGCACCATATTCACTATAAGCCGAAAACGGAATCGGGAAAAAATTTCGTCGCGCTTATGCGTGGCGGAAAGAACCGCTCGGCGTATTCCGATTTTGAAAAAAGGCTTGCCGCGGGCGACGTTCGTTCGGCTGTCGACGGGCTTTTGAAAGACAAGGGCGGCGCCGCCGTTTTGAGAAAGGTCGATTATCTTTTGAGCAAGTGCGGTAGCGACGATGACGCGGAATACGTTTTATCGAAAATAAAAACGGAAAACAATATAGTTTTGCTTCAAAACCTAATAAAATACGGAACGAAGAAAAGCAAGTCCGTTCGCACGTTCAAGTTTGCGAAATTCAATCTTTTAAGGATTCATGCGGAAACGGAAAAGGAATTTTCGGCGCGGAAAACGATTCTTTGCGAAAAAACTCTTGCGCTTGCAAAGAAAAGGGTAGAAGAAAACTTGAAAGAAAACCTCAAAAACAAACTCGGAAAAGTTTATATCGAGCCGGAAACGGAAAAAATAGCAGTGCCGATGCAAGAAAGCGTGTCGTTCGGCGGGTTCGGGGTTTTGCCGAGGGGGTCGGTGTTATCGGTAAACGACGGCAAAATCGTTCGGGCGTTTGTTTATTGGGAAAAAGTTAACGACGTCGATTTGAGCGCGATCGCGTTGGGCAAAGACGGGTATCAACGGGAGTTTTCCTGGCGGACTATGTTTGACAATCAATCGGAAGCGATTGTTTTTTCGGGCGACCAAACTTCGGGGTTCGAAGGAGGAAGCGAATATTTCGATTTAGACGCGGAGGAATTTCAACGAAAATTTCCGAAAGCGGAATACGTGGTTTTTTGCGCCAACGTATATAGCGGAACGCCCTTTTCCAAACACGTTTGCAAAGCGGGATTTATGTTTAGGGATAAAATTTCTTCGGGAGAAGCGTTCGAGCCGAAAACGGTGCGGACGGCGTTTGCCGTCGGTTGCGAGTCCACCGAGGCGTACTTGTTTGCGATAGACTTGAAGAAAAAATCCGTGATATGGCTGAATATTGCTAAAAACGGAAAACAAACGGTCGCGGGGGAAAACGACTTGTCCGCGATAAGCGAATATCTTTGCGTTACCGAAGTGATGAACGTGAAGAAATTGTTCGATATGATGGCGACGGAAGTCGTTGCCGATCCCGAAGAGGCGGACGTTATAGTCGGCGACGGAGAATACGAAACCGCGGAAGGGAAAGAGATTATAAGAAGTTGCGACGCGGATAAAATTTTAAGGCTGATAAACGGCGAGAGAGCGGAAGCATAGGCTGCCGTTCAATGAAAGTTCAAGGAATTAAAGTTAAAGTATTAAGATAGAAAAAAAGTCCCTTTTTCTTTTTGGCAAAAACGTATTGCGAAAATTGTTTAAAAAGCGGCGGAGAAAACAAGGAAAGGAGAATTGTTTTGAGAACGAAAAGTTCAAAAGTGTTTTGGTTTGTAATGGCGGCGATAGTGCTGGTGATTGCCGCTCTTTCGATTACCACTTGCGTAAGCGACAGAAAGAGCGTAGACGTCAGCGAATTCGATTGTATCGTTCGCGATATGGAAGGGCACGGCAAGGTGTTTTCCAAGACGGAGATGAACGCTATCGACGCTAAACTCGGCGGAACGGATATGGTAAAGAGTTTACCGAGCGAATATTTAACGGCGGAACTGTCCGACGTGTATTTCGATAACTACGTTTTGGAATTCGACATAAAATGTTCGATCGACGAGAACAAGACTAAGATTTGCGAGTTTACCACCGTATATTCGCGCAGCGCGGAAACGGTGAAATTATACGAGGAAATTTTGTCCGATAACGGAGTGGCGTTTTCTTATGCGGACCCCAACGCGGGTTCGATATGGTCCAGCCTTATGCCGCTTTTCGGAGTGGTTATAGTCGCGGTTATATTCATAATCATAATGATAAACACGCAAGGCGGAACGAAAGGCGCGATGAGTTTTGCAAAAACCAACGCGAGAGTAAACAAAGATTTAAAGGTTCGTTTTAGCGACGTTGCGGGTGCGGAAGAAGAAAAGACCGAACTCGCGGAGGTTGTGGACTTCCTTAAAAATCCCAAAAAATTCAGCGAACTCGGCGCAAGAATCCCCAAGGGAGTTCTTTTGGTAGGGCCTCCCGGAACGGGTAAAACGTTGTTTGCGAAAGCGGTTGCGGGCGAAGCGGGCGTTCCGTTCTTTTCCATAAGCGGTTCGGATTTCGTGGAAATGTTCGTCGGCGTGGGCGCGTCGAGAGTGCGCGACCTTTTCGACGTTGCGAAAAAGAGTATGCCGTGCATAGTGTTCATAGACGAAATCGACGCGGTAGGCCGCCAACGCGGAACGGGTATGGGTGGCGGACACGACGAAAGGGAGCAAACGCTCAACCAATTGCTCGTTGAAATGGACGGATTCGAAAGCAACGACGGAATAATCGTTATGG
>CAYQLN010000077.1:0-4476 GCA_964418455.1 uncultured Christensenella sp. | reverse complement strand
CAATCGCTTAAAAACAACAGTTATAATCTCGGAGTGCAAAGCGCGTTCGATGCCGCTCTTAAAAAGGATTTTAATTGTTGCTTAGAAGATCTTTACGAAATCGAGCCCGACGCTGGACTCGGTAACGGCGGATTGGGAAGACTTGCCGCTTGTTTTATGGACGGATTGGCTACGCAAAACTATCCTGCTATGGGATATTCCATAAGATACGAATACGGTTTATTTAAGCAAAAAATAGTTGACGGGTGGCAAACCGAATTGCCTGACGTTTGGTTGCCCGGCGGCGACGTTTGGCTTACTCCCAGACTCGATAGAACCTATATGGTAAAATTCGACGGATATATTAAAGAGCATTGGGAAGATAACAAATTGCACGTCGAACATGCAGACGCAAAAGAGGTCGAAGCGGTTGCTTACGACATGATGATTTCCGGTAAAGACGGGGAAGCGGTTTCGGTATTAAGGCTTTGGAAAGCGCAAAACATAAGAAAATTCGACTTGAAAACTTTTTCGCAAGGCGATTATATGAGAAGCATGCAAGAAGATAACGAAGCCGAACTCATTTCAAAAGTTTTGTATCCTTCGGATAATCACGCTGAAGGAAAATCTTTGAGATTAAAACAACAATATTTGCTCGTTTCCGCAGCATTGCAGGATATTATTAAAGATCATAAAAAATTCTATGGTTCTTTAACTACGCTTCCTGATAAAGCGGCAATTCATATTAACGACACGCACCCTGCGCTTTGTATACCTGAATTGATGCGTATATTGATTGATGAAAACGGATTTAGTTGGGACAACGCTTGGGATATAGTAACAAGGACCGTTGCTTATACGAACCATACCGTTTTGGCAGAAGCGCTTGAAAAATGGGATGAAGATCTCGTTCAAAGAAAACTTCCCAGAATTTACATGATTATGAAAGAAATTAATCAACGTTTCTGTGCTCAAATGTGGGAAAAATTCCCCGGCGAATGGGATAAAATCGATAGAATGAGCATTTTTTCTCATAATCAAGTTAAAATGGCAAACCTCAGCGTTATCGCGTCGCATAAAGTAAACGGCGTTTCCGCGTTACACAGCGAAATTATTAAAGAAAGTATCTTTAAGGATTTTAACGACGTTTATCCCGAAAAGTTTACCAACGTTACAAACGGTATCGCGCACAGACGTTGGCTTTGTCAATCGAACCCCGAACTTTGCGATTTGCTTAACGACTGCATCGGCGACGGGTATGTTTTAGACGCTTCTAAACTTTCTGCATTTAAGAAGTTTGATAAGGATAAAACGGTTTTAAATAAACTTAACGAGATTAAATATGCAAAAAAACTTCAATTTTGCGAATACGCGAAAAAGAAGCAAGGCGTAATTATAAATCCGAATTCGATTTTTGACGTTCAAGCAAAGCGTATGCACGAATATAAGCGTCAACTTTTGAATGCTCTTTATATTATTTCCCTTTATAACGATTTGAAAGAGAATCCGGATTTAGAAATGACTCCCAAAACCTTTATTTTCGGAGCGAAAGCGGCTTCCGGATACTACTTTGCAAAACAGATTATAAAACTTATATGCTGTTTGAGCGAAGATATTAAAAAGCATCCTAAAATAAACGAAAAGTTAAACGTTGTTTATATGGAAGATTACAGCGTTTCGATGAGCGAAAAACTTATGCCTGCAAGTGAAATCAGCGAACAAATTTCTCTCGCAGGAAAGGAAGCAAGCGGAACCGGTAATATGAAATTTATGATTAACGGAGCATTGACGATAGGAACTCTCGACGGAGCGAACGTCGAAATGAAAGAGTGCTGCGGCGACGATAATATTTTCATTTTCGGTTTAACCGCAAAGGAAGTTGACGACATTTGGGCTCGCGGATATAATTCTTCTTCTTATTATAACGACAATAAAAAACTTTCCAAAGTTATCGACGCACTTAACGTTGGATTTAACGGTCAATCTTTTGCCGATATAGGAAGATATTTATTAACCGGAAGTCCTATAGCAGACCCGTATATGTGTCTTGCGGATTTTGGTTCGTTCTGCGATATTCACGCAAGTGCAGACGAAGTATATAAAGATAAGTTAACGTGGGCTAAAAAAAGTTTGCATAATATAGCGGCAAGCGGTTATTTTGCGGCAGACAGGTCTATTCGCGATTATGCTAATAAAATTTGGCATTTGAAAAGGATTAAATAATACTAATGCTTTATTATAATCCCTTAGATAGTTTTTGTAAGAGTCGTATCGGTGCTGTAAGTGCCGATACGAAACTTATGTTTAGGATTTTTTGCGATAGTAACGAATGTTTTTTAATCGTAAAAAAAGACGAGGAGAACGTTGAAAAACGTTTTAACATGAATAGGCGCGACGATTTTTTTGAAACTGAATTGCAGTTTGACGTCGGGCTTTATTGGTATTATTTTGAAACTAACGACGGAGCCAAAATCGGATTGGGTGACGATTATAAAGGCGTTTATTCAGATTTTCCCGACAAGTTTCAATTAACCGTATATGAAAACGAATATATTGTTCCGCAATGGCTTAAAGGCGGAATAATTTATCAAATTTTTCCTGATAGATTTTATAAAAGTCAAGACCCGAAGAGTTTCCCTTCAAACAAAACATATCATAAAAATTGGAGAGATAATCCTATTTATAAACCAAATGAATTCGGACAAATTATGAACAACGATTTTTTTGGCGGAAATTTAAAAGGTATTACCGAAAAACTCGATTACTTGGAAAGTTTGGGGGTTACCGCTATTTATTTAAATCCAATTTTCGAAGCGTTTTCTAATCATAGATACGACACGGGCGACTACATGAAAATAGATTCTTTGTTAGGCGATGAACTTGATTTGAAGAATTTAATTGAAAAAGCCGAGGAAAAAGGTATAAAGATAATATTAGACGGCGTTTTTAACCACACCGGAGACGATAGCGTTTATTTCAATAAATACGGAAAATATAATTCGGTAGGCGCATATCAAAGTGAAAATTCTTTATATAGGTCATGGTATAAGTTTATAAAGTATCCCGATGTATATGAATCTTGGTGGGGTATTACGACCCTTCCCGCATTAGAAAAACAATCGGCGGAATATATTGACTTTATCAGTGGCAAAAACGGAGTTGTCGAAAAATACACGAAACTCGGAATAGGCGGTTGGAGATTAGACGTAGTTGACGAATTGCCCGAAAATTTTGTCGTGGCGCTAAGAAAAGCAGTCAAACGGACAAACGACCAGGCTATAATTATCGGAGAAGTTTGGGAAGACGCTTCGAATAAAATTGCCTACGGAGTTAGAAGAAAATATTTTCAGGGAAAAGAACTTGACTCTGTTATGAATTACCCGTTAAAAAATGCAATAATACAATACGTTAAAAACGGGAACGAAAAACAGTTGTCCTTTGTTATAAAAGAACAGATTGACCATTATCCCAAACAAGTTCTCGATAGTTTAATGAATATTTTGGCAACTCACGATACCTATCGTCTTATTTCTGCTCTCGGAGGGATAAACGCATACGGAAAAAGCAAAGAAGAGCAAGAAAGTTTAAAGTTGAGCGGACAAGATTATTTTGTGGCGAAAAAAAAAGTAAAATTAGCCAGCGTTATTCAATATACCTTATACGGAGTTCCGAGCGTTTATTACGGAGACGAAATAGGCATGCAAGGCTATTCTGATCCGTTAAACAGAAAAACGTACAAATGGGGCGAAGAGGACCGAGATTTACAGGAATTTTTTATAAAAATTGGTAAAATACGCAGAGGATATTCTGCATTTAACGGCGGCGAATTCAAGGAAATTTATGCAAAAAACGGAACTTATATATTTAAGCGTTTCAACGATGATTGCGAAGTAATGGTAGCGGTTAATTGCGGAGAAGAAGTTTTAGTTAAATTCGAAGGAGTTTTGTTTGAACTATTTACCGAAAAATATTATAACGGAGAGTTTACTCTTAAAAATAATTCCTTTATGATATTAATAAATAAAGTTTGATTTATTTACAAGTGTTTTACATTTTATACTTGATTTTTTATATATAATATATTAAAATATAACTATAAATTAAAGGAGGTATATCGATGGATATCCAAGATAAAGTTATTGAGTTTGTTGCCGAACAACTTAATATTAGTAAAGATGAACTTAAACCTGAAAGTAAAATTTTAGAAGATTTGGGAGCGGATTCTCTTGACGTTGTCGAACTTCTTATGGCTTTGGAAGAAAAATTCGAAATATCCATTCCTACGGAAGAAGCGACTGCGCTTTCCACAGTTGAAGACGTTGTTCAAATAATTAAAACAAAATTGGCTTAATATAAAAAATATTTTTAGATATAAACTAAAAAAGAACCTTATCGTTATCGATAAGGTTCTTTTTTTGTAAACAAAAACCCCCAGATAGTCTGGGGTCAAGTGGAGGTTAACCGTTGAACAAAATCCTCCGTTTGTATATAATGAAA
>CAYQLN010000076.1:0-4642 GCA_964418455.1 uncultured Christensenella sp. | reverse complement strand
AGTCTTCGATATTCTTCGGTAAATAATTTTCCTTTAAAGACAGAAACGCGTATTCCAAAACTTTATAGATATCGCCGTATTTTATTTCATCCGCCAAAAAGGCTCTAACCGCCGCTTCGTTCGCGCCGTTTACGACGGCAGGCAAAACGCCGCCGCGCTTTCCCGCTTCGACAACAAGTCGGAAACAAGGAAAACGTTTTTCGTCTATTTCGCTAAAAGTTAGTTTCGTCAGTTTTTTAAAGTCTATGCGATTAAGGTCGCATTTTATGCGGTCGGGATAAGAAAGCGCGAGAGATATGGGAGTTTCCATTGTGGGAACGCCCATTTGCGCTATTACCGAACCGTCTTCGTATTCCACCATGGAATGAACTATACTCTCTCTATGTATAATTGCTTCTATCTTATCGAAGTCGGTGTTAAAAAGCCATTTCGCCTCTATCGCCTCGAACCCCTTGTTCACGAGCGTTGCGCAATCCACCGTTATTTTCGCGCCCATATTCCAATTAGGGTGCTTTAACGCGTCTTTCGCCGTCAATTTAGAAAAATTTTCCGTTTTCTCGTCGCGAAACGCGCCGCCCGAACAGGTGAGTATAATCTTATTGAAGGGCTTGTTTTCCTCGAACGACAACGCTTGCCAAACCGCGGAATGTTCGCTGTCGACGGGGTATATTTTCACTCCTTTTTCTTTGGCGAGTTTCATAACGAGTTCGCCGCCGACCACTAAACTTTCTTTGTTTGCAAGCGCAATGTTTTTGCCTTTATTTATGCAATCCAAAACGGCAATCACGCCTTTGAATCCCACCAGCGCGACGACCGCCAAATCCACTTCTTCCGTAATCGCTTCGGTAAAAGCGTTCTCGCCGAAATAAAAGCGAGTGCCTTTTATGCCGGAAACGTCCGTTTCTTTTTTCAAAGTCGCCGTTTTCGGTTTAAATTCTTTAACTTGTTCCAAAAAAGCACGGGCGTTATCTCCACCCGAAAGCGAAACTACTTCGAACTTATCGGGGTTTCTTTTAACGACGGCAAGCGCTTGCCTGCCGATTGAACCCGTGCTGCCTATTATCGCTATTTTTTTCATAAATTCCTTTTTTCGTTATACGAACAAAAAGATTAAAGTAATAACTGCCGAAGCGAGCGAAATACCGTCGATTCTATCCATTATTCCGCCGTGCCCCGGCATTATCCTTCCCATATCCTTAATGCCCGTTTTGCGCTTTATAAGACTCTCTAAAAGGTCGCCGACAATGGTCGCAACGCTACCGATAAAACCTATACCGAGATAAATCAGCCACGCTGAATTCATTCCGAATTCCTGCCTAAACACAAGCCATACCAAAAACGCGCCGAGTATTCCTCCGAGCGTTCCGCCTATCGCGCCCGACCAGGTTTTTTTTGGCGAGAGTTTGGGGCAAAGTTTCGGACCTTTCAACGCGCTTCCCACGAAAAACGCCATAACGTCGCTGCAAGGCGAAATCACGAACACGAGCAACAACGCTATAAAGCCTTTATCGAGTCCGAACCCGTTCGCCGCCGTCATCGCAAGCATAAACAAAGAGGGATAAAAAATCGGCAAAACGCTTACCAAGCCCGTCTTTACGTTCGCGCTTTTTACTACCGCGATAACCGCTATTATAAGCGCGCAAACAAGCATAACGTCTATCGCCGCCAAAATACCGCTAACGCCTATAACGTATTCGAACAAACAATAAGTCGGAACGATTGCCGCGCCCGAAACGGTTGCTATGACGTTTGCTCCTTTAACCGAGAAAGGCTTAACCGCCCTTGCCACTTCGAACGTCGCAAACGCGGTGAAAAACCAAGTCAATATTTGAAACAGACGGTAATCGACGAATTGGCGCAGAATGAAAAACCCGACAACCACCGCAGTGAATACCGTTCCCGAAACAACTCTTTTTAACATTATTCTTCCTCTATGCGGCCGAACCGCCTTTTTCTTTTAGAGTAATCCGCCATCGCTTTATCGAATTCCTCTCCGTCGAAATCGGGCCAAAATTTATCGGTGAAATACAGTTCGCTATACGCGCCCTGATAAATCATAAAGTTAGAGGTCCTCATATCTCCGCCCGTTCTTATAATCAAATCGGGCTCGCCGAATTCCGCGGTATAAAGATTTTTGCTTATGCCGTCTACCGTTATTTCTTCGCCTTCTTCGATAAGTTTTTTAACGGCGTAAACGATTTCCTGTCTGCCCCCGTAATTTATCGCTATATTCAGCACGCTGCCCGAATTGTTTTTCGAACATTCGACGTCTTTTTTTATAAGTTCTTGAAGTTCGGGCGTCAATTTGCTTAAATCGCCCATAACGACAAGACGAACGTCGTTTTTGATAACCTTACCCAAAAACTTTGTAAAATAAACTTTCAAAAGACGCATTAACTCGTCTACTTCTTCTTTCGGGCGTTCCCAATTCTCGCTGGAAAAAGCATATAACGACAACGTTTTTATTCCCGCCGAAAAGGCGTGCGAAACTATTTTGTCCACGTTTTTAGCCCCGACCTTGTGCCCGTAACCGCGTTTCTTTCCGCGCAGTTGCGCCCACCTGCCGTTGCCGTCCATTATTATACCTACGTGCTTAGGCAAATTAAGTTCCGTTCCCATATTAAACGGACATTATATCCTTTTCTTTCGCGGCGGAAAGTTTTTCGATTTCTTCTACCGTTTCGGATATGTGTTTATCGACTTCCTTTTCGCAAAGCGCGTGCTCGTCTTCGCTCAATTCTTTGTTGTTTTTCATCTTCTTCAACGCTTCCATAGAATCTCTGCGAATGTTTCTGACTGCGATTTTTGCGTTTTCAGCCATTTTCTTCACTTCTTTGACGAGTTCTTTTCTTCTTTCCTCCGTGAGAACGGGGAAAACCAATCTTATAACCTTTCCGTCGTTAGAAGGAGTTATGCCTATATTTTCCACCAAAAGTTGTTTTTCTATAACTTTAAGCATACTTGCGTCCCACGGCGATATAACCAAACATCTGCCTTCCGATACGGATATGTTCCCTACTTGGTTGATAGGCGTGGGCGTTCCGTAATAATCAACTAAAACCCTATCCAATATATGCGGATTTGCTCTCCCCGCTCTTATGGAAATATAGTCGCCGGACAAAACGGAAACGGTTTTTTCCGTTCTTTCCATCGTTTCCATCATCAAAGTTTCGAATTTTTCGTTTTCAATAGCCATTTTATTTCTCCTTTTATTTTATAAGCGTTCCTATGTTTTCTCCGTTAACCGCCCTGAGCAACGCGTCCTTTTCGAAAAGCCCGAACGCCAAAACGGGGATTTTGTTTTCCATACAAATAGTTATGGCGGTCATATCCATAGCGCGAAGATTTTTATCTATGAACTCCTTATAAGAAACCGTTTGGTATTTTTTCGCTTCCGGATTAACTTTCGGGTCGCTGTCGTAAATACCGTCTACGTTTTTGGCGAGAAGCAATACTTCCGCGTCTATCTCGCTCGCACGAAGAGCCGCCGCGGTATCCGTGGTAAAGAAGGGGTTCCCCGTGCCGCAAGCAAATATTACCACTCTCCCTTTTTGTAAATGAGAAAGCGCTTTTCTTAAAATATACGGCTCCGCGACTCTCGTTATTGTAAGCGCGGTCTGAACCCTCGTAGGCACGCCTTTTCTCTCCAACGCGTCTTGAATGGCAAGCGCGTTGATAACGGTCGCGAGCATTCCCATATGATCCGCGGTGGTTCTGTCCATTTCCGTTCCTTGTCTGCCGCGCCAAAAATTTCCGCCGCCGACTATAATCCCTATTTCCACTCCGAGTTCGCTAACCGATTTAATTTGGTCGACCACTCCGTCCAAAACCGCCTCGTCTATACCGCTGCCTTTTTTACCCGCAAGCGCCTCGCCCGATAATTTGATGATAACTCTTTTATATTTTGCCGTACTCATATATCTCCTTTCGCATCAAACGTTACTTTCGCCTTTAACGACGTTTTAAATTAAATGCCTTTTTATCGGCAAACTGCCGAACTTACTCAATACATTATACATTATTTATGGTTTTTTGTCTATATAAAACGATAAATCATTTATCCTAATTTTATCGACAAACCAAAAGCCACGGAAATTTCCGTGGCTTTAACGTTTTAGTTTAAAAACTATTTCTTCATTTGTTCCGCAACTTCCGCGGCAAAGTCGTTAGACTTCTTTTCCAATCCTTCGCCCATTTCGAAACGAACGAAACGTTTAACGGAAAGGGTTTTGCCCATCTTATCGCCGTAACTCTTTATCAACGCCTCGATTTTTATAGCGGGGTCCTTAACGAACGCTTGTTTTAACAAGCAGTTTTCGTCGTAATATTTATTAACCTTTCCTTCAACCATCTTCGCAATAACTTGCTCGGGTTTAGAAGCGAGTTTCGGGTCGTTTTTGATTTGCGCGATAAGAATTTCTTTTTCGTGCTCGATTATCTCTTGCGGAACTTCTTCTTTGTTGAGATACAAAGGTTTGCCCGCCGCGATTTGAAGAGCGAGTTCGTGAGCGAGTTCGTGAGTAGCGTCGCCAGTGCAACCTTCCCCTTCAACGAGACCGCCTACTTTTCCGCCCATGTGGATATAGGCTTCTACCACGCCGTTATCCGCGGTGAATTTGGCGAAACGACGTATCGCGATTTT
>CAYQLN010000075.1:0-4655 GCA_964418455.1 uncultured Christensenella sp. | reverse complement strand
GTGTTCTTTCCAATCTTCGCCTTCGTTACTGTTATTTAACAAAAGTGGCTGAAAATTATCCATTGCGTGAGCAAATTTCGATTCGGGAGTTTCTAAACTTTCAAACTCTTCGAATAAATTCTTCAACTCGTTCGATTGCTCTTTCGGTAAAATAGAAAAAATTCGCTCCTTTGCCGAGTTTTCCCTTTCTTTTTGCGTTTTGACAGACTGTTTGTCATAAGCATAAGTATCGCCTGCGTCAATCTCAACTATGTCGTGAATCAAACACATAAGCATAACCTTAGTTATATCTATTTCGACGTTAGAGTATTCCTTAAAAAGATATGCCATAAGCGCAATATGCCACGAATGTTCGGCGTCGTTTTCCTTTCTGCCCAAATCTGTCAGTCGCGTTTGACGCGATACGTTTTTAAGTTTGTCTATTTCAAGCACAAAATCAATTTGTTTCTTTAATTTTTCGTCCATAATTTTTCTCGAACACGCTCTTTGTTTATTATTTTTATTCCGTAAGAAGAATTCCCCTTTTATGGTATTTGTTTCCTTTTATTTAGGTGCGATGAAAACATTTAATTATAGCGAACGAGTAAAAGAATATTAAACAGAAAATATCCTATAAAAACAATTTAACCTCAGCAATGTCCACGGCGTTAAAAAAGCATGGACAAACGGTGGACATAAAACATATTTAGAAATATCACAAATCGATATTTTGGGTTATATCATTACAAAAATACTATATATTGTGGGTTTTACGTGTTAAAACACAAAGAGTTTCGACATGCTTGGTTTGTGGAAACATATCGAAAGGTCTTATAAAAGATACTTCGTATCTCGGAGAATACTCTTCCGCTTTTTTTATCTGCCCGTTAACGTTTACCAAAGAGCCCACCAACAGTCCGACGTCTCTTGCAAGCGTCGAAGGTTTACACGAAACGTATACTATTTTTTCTATTTCGCTTTCTACAACCGAATTTATAACGTTAACGTCGCAACCTTTTCTCGGCGGGTCTAAAACCAAACACAATTTACCGCCGTCGTTTTTTTCTTTTTTTATCAATTTAGGCAGTATATCTTCGCATTTACCGCAAAAATTCTGTATTTTATCGGATAATCCGTTTAGTTTTGCAAGTTCATCGGCATTTTCTACCGCTTCTTTAACAATCTCTATGCCAAACGCTTTATTTGCTTTCGCGCTTAAAAGCGCGGTCATAAGTCCTGCGCCGCTATATGCGTCTATAACGGTGGCGTTCTCTTCCTCTGCAACAAAATCACGAACCGTTTGGTAAAGTTTAAAACAAACGTTGTTGTTAACCTGCATAAAACTGCGAACGCCGATTTTATATTTTATGCCCGAGACCTCCGAATAATAATTCGGTTTTCCGTAAACAAGTTCAAAACGCTCTCCGTAAACAACGTTGGTCTTTTTTGAATTATAGTTTATAAATAAGGAAAATTCTGTTTTCAGTTCCTCTTTCAATATATCCGAAAACCGCTCGATGCCCTTTGGTTTTCTATCTAAAACTACCAAAACTATAATAAGTTTGCCGTCAATTTCTTTTACGGTTATTTCACGTATATCTCCTTGATGAACAAACTCGTCGTAACCTTTTAGGGAAAATTCTTTTATGTATTTTTTTAAAGCGGCAATAATATTTTTTGTCCAAAAAGGATTTATAGGACAATCTTCTAAGGCTATTATTCTATGTGAATTTTCCGCGTAAAAACCAATTTCCGTTTTTCCGTCGACTACGCCTACGGGAAGTTGCAATTTGTTCCTATAACCGTATTCCAACGCGCTTTTGAAAGTAGGTTTAACCTCCACGCTTAAATTTGCAATTTTTTGAAAACATTTTTTCACGTTGTCTTCTTTATATTTAAGTTGACAAGCATATTTCAGGTGTTGAAGTTGACAACCTCCGCATTTGCCGAACGCTGAACATTTCGGTCGCACCCTTTGTTCCGCCGGAGTTAATATTTCTATTATTTTACCATAAGCGAATTGAGAAGAAACTTTAAGAATTTTGAATTTAACTTTCTCACCGACTATACCGAACGGCAAAAAAACAACGAGATTGTTAATTTTAACAATCCCTTCGCCTTCACTACCCATATCGGTTATAGTTCCTATGAGTTCATCGTTCTTTTTAATCATAAGTCCTTCTCTTTACTTTATTATCTTTGACAAATACTTATCGAGCGCAAACTTAGCGACAAAAGTAAATCTATCGTAAACAAAATATAAAACTACGCCGACAACACCAACAAGGGGCAAAATATACGGGACTATGAATTGCGGTAAATCGTTTAATTCAACTCCCATAAAAGCCGTGTAGTAAAAATACAAACCGTAACAAACGGCAACGCACCAAATAACTCCTATTAAATAAAAAATCCATTTTTTAAGATTTTTTTCGGATAACTTTGTTCTAACTATCGGATAAATACCGAAAAAACCGAAATACGCCGGAAAAACCAAACTAATAATATTAAATCCGCTTATCAAGAACGCCAAAGCGCCGCCTGCCAAATACGCAAGCACGCTTCCTTTATAAGAATGTAAATATAACGGCAACAAAACAAAAACCGAAGCAGCAATTACCGCCGCTAAATCAATTAGTTCTATATAAGCGCCAAGCGTTAAAAACACCGCAACGAAACTTGCCGATATAGCAGAAATTGCGATTATTTTACTTCTCATTATCTGCAACAACCGTTACAAAGCATATTCATACAACACCAAGTCGTGCAACAATCCGCAAACGACGCGCATGCGCTGCCGCCCATTTGCGCTTGGTCGCCGTTAGAAGCGGAAGAATAGTTTGCATTCCCGGAATGAAATTGCTTTTCTTGAAAAGCAAGTTTTTCGTTAAGTTTAGTAAGAGCGTCGCGGTATTTGGAGTTGTTTCTATCCATTTCAACAGCAATTTCAAGTTGTTTTTTACACTCGTTGAACCAATTCTTTTTATAGAAAACAACCGATTGCAAATAATGCCACTCGCCGTTTCTCGTTTGAATATTATCGAGTAAATCTTGAGCCCTATTTACTTCCCCGTTTTTAAGACAAGTTTCTATTTCAGAAAAATCCACGTCCTCTCCTTCTTCTTTTCTATATGCTCTTTGCGCTTTTATTTCTCCGTATGCTTCTTCTACTTTGGTTAAATTTTTAGCGGCTTCGTTGCCTTTTTCGCCTTCTAAAAATCTATCTTTACCGTATTTTTCTTTTAAGGTTTTATATGCTGTTTCGATTTCCGCGTCGGTGGCGTTTTCGCTCACGCCTAATATTTTGTAGTATTCTTGCATTTGCAGTTCTCCATTATTTTTTTTGTTTGAACTTTAAGTCCCGAATATAAGACGTTATCCGTTAAATCGTGATTAAAATTATATTTCAACGCTTGCGCAGAAGCGATTATGTCAGACAAAATATAAGCAAAAACGCTTTCTATTTCCTTGCGATTCTTTTCAACAAGTTCTTCCTTGCAAGAAACGTCGCTATATGCGTTTACAAAAACGTTGAAAGAGCCTTTCTTTTTATCTTTATCGAAATCGTCTATCGCGTCTATCAAGTATATCCACTTCCCCAACCCGTATGAAAGTTTTGATAAATTGTCGTTTTGCTCTTCGCCGATCAATTTTAGCACCAATTCCTTCATCATATTCCCGAACGGGTCCGCCGCTTGATCGACGGAAGCGCAACCTTTTTTTTCAAGTTCGATAAGCCTTGTATAATTTCTTTTAACTATTTCGTCTAATTCGGGTTCTTTGCGAAGTGCTTTTTTATACGGTCTTTTTAAAAAGGCTTTTTTTATTCCGCCCCTGTTTTCATCTAAAACGTCGTCGGAGCATTTGTAATATGCAAGTATAACGTTAAGCGCGCCTATTCTTTTTGTTAAAGAATCTACGTTAGCCATCGGTTTCCTTTTAAACCAATGTATGGCGCAATGACTTTTTTTTATATCAAAATCGATATTTAAAATATTGTGCAACAAAACGGACAAAAAAGTCAAGTCGTAATTTAAGCACAATCTGCCTTTCGCACCGCACGATTTTCCGATTCCTTTACATAACCCGCAATAAGCCGATTGATACAAAACCGTATCTTTTACAAACAAATTCGGATAATCGGTTTTAATATAGCCGAACATTTATCACCTTTTTTTTGGAACTAATCCGATTTTTTTATAAACTTTATTCAATGTTTTATATGCTATATAACTTGCTCGTTCCGCGCCCGACTTCAAAACATCGTCTAAATAGTCTTTATTTTGCAATAATTTATTTTTTTCTTGGCGTATAGGTTCTATAACATCCGCAACAGCCTCGCCGACTTTTACCTTAAATTCGCCGTATCCTTTCCCTTCGAATTCTTTTTCGGCTTCGGCAATACTTTTTTCCGTAAAAGCGGAATAAATAGTCAGCAAGTTAGTTATGCCTTTTTTATCCTCTCCGCAAACTATTTTATTATCGCTATCCGTTACGGCACGCTTAAATTTACGTATTATAGTCGAAGGGTCGTCGTTAATAGAAATATATGCGTTCTCGTTTGCGTCCGATTTGCTCATTTTATGAGCGGGGTCGCTAAGGCTCATAACCCTCGCGCCGTTTTTTGCAAAATACCCTTCGGGGATTTTAAAGGTTTCGCCGTATCTGTTGTTAAA
>CAYQLN010000074.1:0-4720 GCA_964418455.1 uncultured Christensenella sp. | reverse complement strand
CTATATTCCGTATTTTTCAACCACTCGTTCACCCTGCTTTCGCCCGCATTGTATGCCGCAAGAGCGGTTTTTTCGTTTTTAAAACGATTTATTAAATAATTCAGATAACAACTGCCCAAACGTATATTTATACCCGCCTCGGTCAAATCGAAATCGGTTACGCCGAGTTGTTTTGCGACCGACTGCGCCGTAGAAGGCTTCAACTGCATAAGACCTATCGCGCCTTTTTTAGACACCGCTTGTCTATCGAAATTGCTTTCCGCTTTTATAACGGAAAAAACCAATGCGGGGTCTAAGTTAAATTCTTCCGCGGAAGAAAACACCTCTTCTTTATAATTTATGGGATAAAGATATTTTTTCGTTACGGTCAACTTTATAAACAAAACGCAAAAAACGGCGAGATAAACCAATACTATTATGCCGAATATTTTGAGAAGCGAACGTTTCGGATTTATTTTAAACATAAAAAAATGCGCCCTTTATATAAAAGTATACGCATTTTTTATTATATTTTATGCTTTTTCAAAAAGTTCTACGAATCTATCCAAAGCGCGTTTAAGTTCTATTTGCGATTGCAAAGCGTTTTCTCTGCCCCTGCGAATGGTATAAGAACGGGTTTCCAACGTGAAATATCCGCCGTAACCTATTTCTTTAAGCGCAGCCGCAATGGGTTTGTAGTCTATACTCATCGAAAAAGGTATTTCGTGATTATCCGCGGTTTTATCGTTATCGTGAATATGAAGCGCTTGCAACCTGTCGCCAAGCGCGCGAACCATATCAACCGCGTTCGTTCCGTCTTTTAAAAGTTCCGCGTGACCTATGTCAAGACATGCGACGAAAAAGTCGTCTTTAATAGCGTTCATATGCGCGACGAAACTTTCTTTTGTTCCGCAAGCCTTAGGCAAAGCGTGTTTTAAAGAGTCGCTCCATTCGAACATATTTTCCGCGGCGATTTTGACGCCGTGAGACTTGGCAAACGGCAAAATACTTAAATAGTAATCTACGTTTTCTTGCAATTCTTTGCTTTTATCCGGATGAACGATTATTATTTTCCCGCCGAGTTCCGCAGTCGTTTCGATAGAACGCTTTACAAGGCTTTCCGCTCTTTTATCGAACAGCGGAAACGGCGCGTGCGCTTGATTACATTCTATTCCGTTATCTTCCGCTACTCTTTTTAATTTCCTTGCGTGCAAGGCATAATCTGGTTTTAACAACGGATGACCTTCCACCAAATGCGAACGATTGTTCGCCCAATCGAACTCCACCGCGCTGTATGCGGAATAATCAAACGCGTCGAAACCCGCTTTCGCTATCGTTTCGACGGCTTTTTCTTCGCCGAACCAACCGCTCAAAACGTCTGTTATGGTTGAAGTTTTTGTTTTCATAATTAAATTATTTCAAAAGTTTAGCCGCGCTTTCGTCTACAATCATAATGCAGTCCGAATGATTTTGCAACGCGCTTGCGGGAACTTCTTCAGTAACCTTTCCTTTGACGGTTTTATATACTGCTTGCGCTTTGTTTTCACCGCTGGCGAGTATTAAAATCTTCTTTGCGTCGGTTATGTTTTTTATACCCATGGTAAACGCTTGACGAGGAACTTCGTCGATAGAGTTAAAAAGCCTTGCGTTGTCTTTTATGGTTGATTCCGTAAGATCGACGACGTGGGTTTGACTGTCAAACGGAGTCCAAGGCTCGTTGAACGCTATGTGCCCGTTAGAGCCGAGTCCGAGAAGTTGAACATCTCTCGGAGTAGAGGCTAAAAACTCGTTGTATCTTTCACATTCTTTTTGCGCGTCTTGCGCTTTTCCGTTTTCTATGTTGGTGTTGTTTAAATCTATATCCAAACCCTCAAAAAGATTTTTACGCATAAAATAAACGTAACTTTGGTCGCTTTCTATTCCCAAGCCCTTATACTCGTCTAAATTTGCGGTGCGAATGTTTTTATAACTCGTTCCGTTCTCTTTATGGTCTTTTATCATCTTTGCATAAAGTCCGAGCGGCGTCGTTCCGGTAGCAAGTCCTAAAACCGCGGAGGGATTGGACACCACGACTTCTTTCATTACTTCGAATGCCTTTTGGCTCATTTCTTCATAGTCTTTACAAACGATTACTTTCATAATAAACTCCCGAAAGTTTTTTTATGTTTTTATTTTACTACCTAAAACTTCAAATTAAAAGTAATTTTCCAAAAAAAACGCTTATACGTTTTATAATTTCAAATTATAAAAACGTTTCGAACGTTAATTAAATTTATTTCGATAACTTTTCTTTCAAATAGCAAAGCGCTTCTTTATACCCTTCGAAACCTTTGCCCGTTACCCTATATTCGCAATACTTTCCGACAAACGATACCTGACGAAATTCCTCCCTTTCGTCCACTTTGGAAATATGAACTTCGACCGCGGGAACGGAAACCGCTTTCAACGCGTCGAGAATAGCCACGGAAGTATGAGTATATGCGGCGGGATTTATTACTATCCCGTCGATTTTTTTATAGCACTTTTGTATCGCGCTAACGATATCCCCTTCGCTGTTCGATTGATAAAAACAAACTTTAACGCCGAGCGCGCTCGCTTGTTCTTTTATATATTTTATCAATGACTTATAATTATTTTTTCCGTAAATATCCGGTTCCCTTATTCCCAACATATTTATGTTAGGTCCGTTGATTATTTTAATTTTCATTTTTTATCCCCAGACAGAGCGTTTCTATAACGCTGTTCGCCGTTTTTATTATCGAAGCGTTCGCGTCGATTTTTACGTCGCAAAAACTTTCGTATATCGCTTTTCTTTTTTTAAACAATTCTTTCACGCCGTCTTTGCCTTCGGAAAGAGGTCGGTTATCGGTTGCAAGAGAATTTATATCCCTTTCCAAATATACTATCGTTCCGTTGGACATAAGATTTTTTCTGTTTATTTCTTTTATAGGCGCGCCGCCGCCCGTGGCTATAACTTTTCCGCTTTCTCTCGAAACGGTTTTTATGACCGAGGATTCCTTTTCCCTAAAACTATTCTCGCCCTCTGCTTTTATGCACTGCGCGGGAGAGGTATTAAAGGTCTTTTGGAATTGCTCGTCGGTATCAATAAACTCTCTGCCGAGAATTTTTGCTATTTCTTTTCCGACCGAACTTTTTCCGCACCCCGGCATACCGATAAGAACAACGTTTTTAACGCTTTTATTAAGTTTTTTTTCTATCCTTTCGATTTCACTTTCACGAATTGATTTTTTCAGCCAAATTTCCTCGGATTTTTTCGCTTGCGCTACGAGCATCGAAAGTCCGTTTATACACGGCACGCCGAGAGTTTTCGCTCTGAACAATAGTTCCGTGATATTAGGATTATATATTAAATCGACCACGCCTTTAAGTTTAGGAAAATCCGATAAGTCGACCAAACACTCGCCGAAAGTTTCGTTCATTCCGACAGGCGTGGCGTTTATTATAAACTCAACGTCTTTTTGCTCTTTAAGAGTTTGATAATTTATTTCGCCGTTTCTTGAAACTACCGAAACCTTTTTCGCGCTTAAATCTTTTGCGAGCTTTACCGCGCATTTACTTGCGCCGCCCGAACCCAATACGCATACCGTTAAACCTTCGAGCGGAACGCCGAGTTTTTCTATGCAATATTTAAGTCCGAAATAATCGGTATTGTATCCTATGAGTTTACCGCCATCGTTAAAAACGGTGTTCACCGAACCTATTTCCGCCGCATTTTTTTCGATCTCGTCTAAATATTTTAGAACCTTTTCTTTGAACGGAATGGTTACGTTTAAGCCGACAAAATCTTTCTTTGAAAAAAATTCTTTTAATTCCGATTCCGATAATTGGATTTTTTCGTAGCCGTCTATGCCCAATTCTTTGTGTATTTGCGGAGAATAACTGTATCCGAGGGTTTTCCCTATCAATCCGTATTTCATTTAACCTATTTCCATATAACTGCCGAAATATTTAAACCCTTCGACCTGGTTTTCAAGTTCGAACATAAGTTGCTCGAACTCTTTGGAATACACGGAGGTATCTAAATCGAAATAAAACATAAACTCGAAGTCCTTTCCGACAATCGGTCGGCTTTCAAGTTTTATTACGTTCACGTTAAGAGCGGCAAGTCGCGCCATAACCTGATACAGCGCGCCCGGCTTATGCGCCGTGCTGAAAACCACGCTCGTGTGATTTGCTCCGGGATAAATTTCCAATTTTTTGCTTATGCAGATAAACTTTGTAAAGTTGCTGTCGGTGTTTTGTATCCTTTCTTTACCTATTTCCAATCCGTATTGCTCGGCACATTCCGCGCTGGAAATCGCCGCTACGTCGTTACGCTCGCTCGTTGCCACCTTTCTTGCCGCCACCGCGGTGTTTTCGCACACGGTTACTTTCACGCCCGAAAGAGAACGCAAAAACGAACTGCATTGGTTTATCGCTTGCTCGTGAGAAAAAATTTCTTTTACGTCGGAAAAATCAACCCCTTTCTTGGTTAACAAAACGTGATTGATTTGCATTTTTAAACTTCTTACAATATAAAAATCGTGTTTTGCAAGCAAGTCGTAGGTTTGATTGACAGAGCCTGCCGTGCTGTTTTCGAGAGGGACTATTCCGTATTGGCAAAGTCCGCCCGAAATCGCTTGAAACACGTTCTCAAAGGTCTTTACGTATGTTATATCCGCAAGCGAAAAGATTTTATCGCAAGCCTTTTGCGAATACGCGCCCTCTATGCCCTGACAAG
>CAYQLN010000073.1:0-4726 GCA_964418455.1 uncultured Christensenella sp. | reverse complement strand
AAATGGTTCCGAACATATTTCCGTGATCGGTTATAGCCAAAGCCTTCATACCCTTTCTTTTGCAGGATTCGAAAACTTTATCTATTCTCGTTGCGCCGTCTAAAAGGCTGTATTCCGTGTGTAAATGTAAATGAACGAAATCTGTCATATTTCTCCTATACCCCGTCGGCTAAACGGACTATTTTCCTCAATCTGTGGTTTAAGCAACTTTTGCTTACGTTAAGTCTTTCGGCAAGTTCGCTGAACGTTTCGTCCTTAAACGCGAGCCTTGCTTCGGCGGTTTGTTTTAAATCCTCTTTAAGAGTTTCGAAAGCCCCCGAACGTTTTAATTTTTCTATCGCTTCGATTTGTTTGGAAGAGGCTTCCACTTGTTTATTAAGATTACCTAAATCGCAATTTTTTTGGCGGTTGCTGTTATTTTTTATTTCCCTGTTTATCATTAAGTCGGTGATTTTCAACACGGACACGGGGCAACCGAGATATGCGATTAAATTTTTTATTTCTTCGCCGCTTTTTATATATACCACGAAAGTATCTTTTCTTCTGGTTATTTTACTACCTACACCCGCTTTTTCCAAATAATCGAACACTTCGAAAGCGGTTGCGTAATGATAGAAAACGAATTGCGAATGATAACCCGTCGTTTTAGCCGACGCGTTAGAAGGCAAAATACAATTACCGACGGCAACGAACAAGCCCTTGAAAAACGACCTCACGCAACACTCTTTTTCACACGCTTTTTCGAACACTTTAAGCGAGACCGCGTATTCCTCGCCCGTTTTAACAAGCACGCCCAAATCCACGAGTATTTCTGTAGAACCCACCCCGTGCACGTTAAGCGTTATCACTTCTTTACCGTATCGGTTGTTTTGAGTATATTCCACCTCTCGCATTTGATAGCCGTAAAGTTGCGTTAAATATTCCACTATTCTTTGCGCGCTTTCTTCTCCGTCCGTTTTAAATTCCAAGCCGTATTCGCCTTCGGAGTAATAAAGGTTTCCGCTACCCCTCATTACCCCCGCCAAAAAGGCTTTCTTACAACACTTGTCCTTTATCGGTTTAGAAAGAATTTCCGCTTTTATTTCCTTTGCAAAATTCATTGCTTACTTCCCTTAAACGCGGCAAACCTGAACTCGGGAATTTTGCCGTTTATATTGGCTATTCTGCTTTCGGGAACTTCTACTCGTTTAAGCCATTCTTGTACCAAAGATACTTCGCCCACTCTTTCGGGCGAATGCGCGTCGCTGTCGATAACGAACTTCACGCCCGTTTTTACAATCGCGTATAATTCTTCGTCCGTCAAATGAACCTTTTTCGCGTTGAGTTCTATATAAGTTCCGTAATCCGCGGCGACTTTCGCCACTTCCACAGCGTCGGCAAAACAGCAATAGTTCAGATGAGTTATAACGTCTATCGGATTTTTTTTTATGACGTTTATAAACGTTTCGGTGTTCGTTTTTATTAAACTATCGGGCACTTCTTTTCTGTTAAAAAGGGAATTGAGATAATTCGGCGTGAAAAAAGAAAAAAACGAACCTTTTCTAAAAACGACGAATTTATGAAACCCCGCTAAGAAAAGGTCAAACCGATCGTAGAACTTGGGGGTTAAATCCACGCGCCCGTCCGTGCAGACTATATTCGATTCTATGCCGACGAGAACATTTACGCCCGTTTTTAGGGTCGCTTGCTCGCAATCTGAGCGTAACTTTTCTAATTTCCTCGCTCGCAAACCGAACGCGGGATGAGCAAAACCATGGTCGGTTACGCCCACCTCTTTAAGTCCTTTTTCTTTTGCGGACAGCGCGTTTTCCAAAACCGTGCCTTTCCCGTGACTGTATTTCGTGTGTGTGTGATAATCGCCTGTCAATAACATCAAAATTCCCCGACGAGCCTTATTTCCTCTTTTAGGTTTATATTAAACTCGTCTTTCACTTTACGTTTTATTTCGCTTATGATATTCAATATATCCCGAGCGGACGCGTTCGAAGCGTTTATTATGAAATTAGCGTGTTTTTCGGAAACCGACGCGCCGCCGATTTTATATCCTTTAAATCCGCATTTTTCAATCATCTCTCCCGCGGCAAGTGCCCGATTAGCGGGATTCTTAAATACCGACCCGAAAGTTTTGCCCGCGGGCTGAATTTCTTTTCTCAAAGCGACCGCGTTTTTTATTTCCGCTTCGATCAAATCCTTTTCTTGCGGATAAAAACGAAAAGTCGCGGAAGTTATAACTTCGTCGGAAGTTAAAAATCTGCTTTTCCTGTATCCGAAACGACATTCGTTTTTATAGTATTTAACGAGTTTGCCGTTTTTAATCGTTTCCACGGTGTCTATATAATCGCTTACGCTAACGCCGAACGCTCCCGCGTTCATCGCTATCGCGCCGCCGACGCTCGCCGGTATTCCGAATAGTTTTTCCATTCCGGAAAGCGAACGTGCTTTTGCGAAATTTATCAATGACGCCAAACTTTGCCCGCAAAAAACTTTAACCGTTTCGCCGGAACAACTTATTCCGTTTATGTTTTCGGTGGAAATAACAAGCCCGTTATATCCTTTATCGCCGAACAACACGTTACTGCCTTTTCCGAGAACGAAATATCGTTCGCCGTGCTCTTTTGCGCCTTCGATCAAAAGCCTTAACGTCCACAAACTGCTCGGCGCGGCAAAATATTTTGCCGTTCCGCCCGCGCCTATCGTCGTTTTTTTAGACAACGAACATCGAGTTTTTACGGGAGGATTAACTATTCCTTGCATCTCTTCGAGAAAAGTCATAAAACTCCTTTTAATATTTTACTATAATTCCTATTTTTTTTCAATCGTTAAAGCAAAAGATTTTTAATTTTAATTTCGTCTTCCAAACCGTCTATAACCTTTTGGGAAAGTTCTTTCAAACATTCCCTTTCCGCCCTCGTCGCGAACGCGGAAACGGAATTTTCCGTTTTTAACGATTGATATTCTTTTAGCGTTTCTATTTCGGGGTTCGCGTCGAAAAAACAAGACATTAAACCTATCGAACCGAGTTTTTTTTGCATCTCTTCGCCAAGCAGCAGTTCCAAAAAACTTTGAGCGTAGTATGCGCGGGTTTGCTCTTTGGAAGTTACCGCTATATATTGGTATAAATCGTTAAATTTCGTTATAGGCTTTATCGAACATTCGAACCCCGCGTTGTTTAGTTTATATACTTCTCTCTGCGTGCCCAACATAAACCTGTATTTACCACCCGTAAAAAGAGCGTAAGCAGTTTGCGAAGAGCAAACTTCCACGGAAGAATATTTCGTTTTTTCTAACGCGAGCGCGGTCAACGGCGAATTGTATTTACCTTGAACCACCGTCATCGCCGACGTTTTCGAGCGTTCGTTTTCTATCAAAAAATATCCGCCCTTACACCAACTGCTGACGTATTCCGTTCCTCCTATCGTCCCGTAAGGAAAATTTATTTCCGTTTTCAACGAGTTTAAGTTATTCACTTCCACGCCGGGTCCGAATGATATTAAATCGGGGTAATTTCCCGCTTCGAAGCCCGCTTCCGCGCTTTCTACCGTATGCGAAACGACCATTACCAAAACGCCTTCGTTTCGTTTTTCAAACGTCGAACAAGCGTTTAACAAAAACTGTTTGCGAGAGCCGAACCCGCCTTCGAAAGTTTCTATATGCCAAAGGGTTATAATGCCTTTGAATTCGGGGGGACTTTCTATTTCGCGCTCTTTATATTCCGCGCCCGTTATCGCCGTAAAAGCAACGCAAACGGCAACGAGAATTCCGCATACGATTTTTATTATTTTCATAATAAAATATATATTCGAACTAAAATAAAAAAAGGACTTTTTTCCGTTAAAAAGTCCTTTTTGTTTGTTTGTTTTTAATTTTATTTTTTTCGAAGCAACCGCTTTGAGGTCCTACCGAAGCAACGGCAACCTTGTTTATATCGAAAACGGTTTTTATGACGGAGTTTACCTGTTCCGCACTTAATTTTTCTATCGAAGATATTTTTGCTCGCTCGTCGAAACACTCGTTTTTCAACAGAAAATATTTTCCGTATAACAGCATTTGCGAAGCGGTGCTTTCCTTTGCGTATACGAAAGAAGATTTAACCTGTTCTTTCCCGCGCGAAAACTCTTGTTCGTTAACGCCCTGCTCTCGGAATTTTTTTATTTCGCTAATTATCGCTTCTACCGCTTTATCGCGCAAGTCCGTATTAACGCCCGCATAGATTTCGCAAACGCCCGTATCTTTATATGCGGACGGATAAGAATAGACGGAATAAGCAAGTCCCAATTCTTCTCTTATTTTCTGGAACAACCTGCTGCTCATTCCTCCGCCGAAAACGGTGTTTGCCACCGAAAGCGCGTCCGTCCGTTCGTCGTCGATACAAAACGCGGGAAGAGCGAAGGCTATATGCGACTGCTCGATTTTTTTCGTCTTGTGCAAAGCGCCCGTTCCTTTAATAACGTTCTTAAACTGATTCGCGCTTTTTATGCGCTTAAAATTATTCGCAAAATACCTTTCGACGAATTCTTCCGCTCTTTCGTAATCGACGTCGCCGGCAATGGATATAACTACGTTATCGGCGGTATAGTACTCGTCCATATAAGAAATAATGTCTTTTTTGCTAAAACGTTTTATATTTTCGGTCGGTCCTAAAATAGTTCTGCCCAAACCGCCTTTGCCGAAATAACTTTCCGCAAGCAAGTCTAAACAAATGTCTTCGGGAGTATCTTCGCACATA
>CAYQLN010000072.1:0-4784 GCA_964418455.1 uncultured Christensenella sp. | reverse complement strand
CGGATTGCGGCGAGATAAAACTATTCGGAAAAGACTACACCGATTGCGGCGTGCGTTCGCGCGTCGGCGCGCTCATCGAAAACGCAGGGTGTTTCCCGTCGTCGAGCGTGTTCCAAAACTTAATGATGCAGGCGATAAATTTAGGCATAACCGATCGCGAGAAAGAAATATCCCGCGTTCTCAAAATAGTTCGTATGGAAGAATTCGCTCACAAGAAATTCAAAACCTGCTCGCTCGGAATGAAACAGCGAATAGGTATCGCAATGGCGTTGTTGGGGAATCCCAAACTTTTGATTTTAGACGAGCCTATAAACGGTTTAGACGCAGACGGTTGTCGGATTATGCGCGAAATCCTCGTCGACGTTACTAAAACCTGCGGAGCGACCGTTTTAATATCTTCGCATATTTTGGGCGAACTTGAAAAAATCGCCACTCATTACGGAATACTTCGTCAAGGGAAAATGATAGTGGAAATATCCGCCGAAGAAATGGAACGACGCGCGCGCGTTTTTCTTTCGTTAAAAACGGAAAATATGCAATCCGCACTCGCGCTGTTAAAGGAAAAATATCCCAAAGTTCGTTGCGAGGACGGGTATATCAGAGTGTTTGACGAGGAACGTGCGGAAAACGTCGTGGAATATTTGTATAAAAAAGGTCATATCGTGAACGAAATTCAAAAAAACAAAGTCGGCTTGGAAGAATATTACGTCGAACTTATGAGCGGAAAGGAGAAAGTATAAAATGGAGAATACGCTACGAACACAGTTTGAAACTCCGAGTTTCGCAAAAAGAATAAAAGGGATGCTCGGCGTGGATTTTTATAGGTTGTTTCACACTCCCTTGTTCTATATTTTTTTGGCGATAGCGGCGATTATCCCCGCGCTCGTGTCGATGGGGGCAAGCGGCGGCGAAGGTCAGTCTGTCGCATTGTTTTCCAACGCTTGGCAGATTATAGCGGCAAACGGTCCGCTATACGTTATAAACGATATCGGCGAATATGCTAATATGAATATGGTTTTCATTTTCGGCGGTATTATGTTGTCCGTTTTTATCGGTCACGATTATAAAAGCGGCTACGTAAAACAGTTATTTACCACTCATTCGAAAAAGCAGGACTATATGATTTCGAAAACTCTGCTCGGCGCGTTTTCCATGGCGTGTATGTGCCTAACGTATTTGATAGGCGGAATTGCTTCGGGTTTGTTTAGCGGCTTGCCGTTCGAAGTAAACGTCGGATCACTTGTTTGCGCAATATTCGGCAAAATGATTATGAGTTTGGGCTGGGCGAGTTTATATACCTTTATCAATGCCGTTTTCCGTTCGAGGTTCGGTATTTCCATACTGTTGTGTTTTATATTAGGCACGGGGATACCCGTCATCGGTGCGGCGGCGATAATAGGGAACACTCCCGCGTTAAACGTGTTCCTATACGGTTCCTCCGTATACGCTTGCCTTTCCGCCGACTTTTTGTCTTTAACGGTATGCTTGGTTTGTTCGGTCGCTTGGACCTTGTTCTATCTTTTCGTCGGCACGGTTTTGCTTTCGAAAAGCGACGTGTATTAAGGAGAAATTTTTATGAACGCCATCGAAATAAAAAATTTAACTAAAAATTTCGGAGAAAAACAAGCGGTAAACGGATTGAATATGACCGTTCCCGTCGGCAGTATATACGGATTTATAGGCGAAAACGGCAGCGGCAAATCCACAACCGAAAAAATAATCTGCGGGCTTATCTCGGCAAGCGGCGGAGAGGCAAAACTGTTCGGCAAAAGTCTTTCCGACGCGGAAGTTCGCTCTAAACTCGGCGTTTTAATCGAAACGCCAGGGTGCTTTCCGAATTTAACCGTTTGGAATAATTTAATGATTCAAGCGGCGAATTTAAATCTTAAAAATCCCGCGAACGAGGTCCGCGAAATTTTGAAACTCGTCCGTATGGAAGGCGCGGCGGGCAATAAATATAAAAACTGTTCGCTCGGTATGAAACAGCGCGTAGGTATCGCCATGGCGTTGTTGGGGGCTCCCGAACTTTTGATTTTAGACGAGCCTATAAACGGTTTAGACGCAGACGGTTGTCGTATCGTCCGCGAAGTTTTAACCGACTTATCTCGTCAAGGAACGACCGTTTTGATTTCTTCGCATATTTTGGGCGAACTTGAAAAAATCGCCACGCATTACGGCATAATCCGCGACGGAAAAATGATAAAAGAAACGACCGCGGAAGAACTTGAAAAAAGTTGCCGAACGTTCGTCGCTTTAAAAGCAAAAGATAAGGAAAAGGCAAAATCCTTATTATGCGAAAATTATTTTCGCGTAGAGGAGGACGAAAAAGGATATCTTCGCGTATACGATTCCGTAAAAACGGAAGAGGTGGTCGTTTATCTTATCGAAAACGGCGTGACGGTGAACGAAATCAAAAAAGATAAAATAGGATTGGAAGAATACTATATCGACTTAATGGAAGAAAGGAGCAAAAAGTGATATGGAAAACACTGCAAAAAGAAATTCTTTCACGCAAAGAATAAAAAGTATGTTAAAGGTTGACGGGCGAAGAATGTTTTCTACTTTGTTTTTCTATATTCTTCTCGGAATATCTTTCGTCGTTCCCGTTTTGATACTCGTTATGACCGCTATGATGGACGGTAGCGTTTCGACCGCGCCCGACGGAACTCAAACGATTATCGAAGGATTCGATAACGTGTGGCAGATTATAGGTTCGATTTCCGCTTCTTCCGACAGCGCGAACCAAGCGACGGATATAGTTTCTATGTGCAATATAAACTTAATGTTTTTCTTCGTCGCAGTGCTCGTGTGCGTTTTCGTCTCCGAAGATTTCAAAAGCGGATACGTTAAAAATTTATTTTCCGTCCGCGTTAAAAAAACCGACTATATCATATCGAAAACTATAATTTGCTTCCTTTGTTCGGCTTGTATGTTCGTCGCGTTTTTCCTCGGTTCTCTTTTCGGCGGTGCCGTCGCGGGATTGCCTTTCGAAACGGTAGGCTTCGGCGCGTATAATATTTTGTGTTGTATGCTGTCTAAAATAATGCTGATACCCGTGTTCGTTTCTATATTTATTTTGTCGAGCGTAATATCCAAACAAAGAACCTGGCTTTCCGTTTGTCTTTCTCTCGGTACGGGAATGTTACTGTTTATGATGATACCGCTGCTAACTCCGCTAAACGCAAATTTAATAAACGTGTTCGGTTGCCTTATAGGCGGCATAGCGTTCGGTATAGGCGTCGGCGCGATAAGTAACGTCGTTTTGAATAAAACGAGCCTCGTTTGATTTTTTCCGAAAATCGAAGAGTATAAAAAAAGCGAGATGACAATCTCGCTTTTCCTTTTTTTCGCTAAATATATTCTGCAAAACGCTACCGCTAAGTTCACGTCGTCTTGCGGAATCGTTGACTAAAAAAATTTTCGTTAAACGCACGCGGCTTCCTTTTCGTCGCTCGCGTTTTCTTTTGCAAATTCCGCTTTAAGCGTTTTAAGTTCGGTGTTTCCGATATGATTACACCTAAAAACAGGTGATTGACCGCCGCGTCTTTATCGCCGTTAAACATATCCAAAAGAACGGAATACTTAATAGGCTTGTCGAAAACGTAGGTGTTTTCCGCTTTTCTGAAATAACTTACCACGATAGGCAAGTCGACTCCTTTTTTAAGCGCGTAATCCGCAAAAGTCCTAAACCCTTGAAAGAACCCTTCTAATTCCGCAAGATACCCGTTTTTAGAATCTTCCGGATAAACGACTATACTTTCTCCGTTTTTAACCGCTTCCCAACTTTCTTTAATCGTCTTAAAAAAACGCTGGTCTTTGTACGTGGAGATTAAATTAAATCCTTTATAGAACAAATTGGTAAGGGGACTTGCGATGAGACAAAACAATCTTGCGAGGTGCAAGTTCCAATGTTTTTTCTCGTGATAATACACGCGCGTCTGATATTTGTACATTTTGACGAGCCCGGAATTCATTTCGTGCGCGCCCCACATTCTCATAGGTTTATTTAGATACATTTCAAGAGCCATAGGCGCGTCCGTTCCTTCGTGATTGGAAAGTATCAACGAACCGTCCTCGAATTCGCCGTCAAGGAAGAGGAAATTCGTGGGCTTATATCTCATTTGCATAAGTCTTTTTAAACCGCGAAACCACCATTTGCCTTTTTTAACTAATTTCTTCGACATTGTTTTAACCTTTGTTTATCGTTATTTTTCAACGAATATTATATAATAACGAAAAAAATAATTCAATAACAAATGCCTGCTCGTTGTTCCTTTTTGTGTTAAAGTTTTGTAAAAGTCGCAAGGCTTTTTATATAATCTATCAAAAAGTTCTCATAAAGCGTTGAGATATACGAAGCGAATTATTTAACACAAGCGAGGATTGATTTTTTGGTTTGCGACTACGCTTGTTTAACAGACCTTTTCGAGAATACCGTAATATAAAGATAGAGCGTAAGTAAAAAATTTTTTTAAGTCGGGCTTTTGGTGCGCGTCTAACAATTCTAAAAAAAATAAAAAAGATTGAAAAAACTAACAATTCAACCGAAGAAGCATTTAATGACGGAGCAAGTTATTATGGTGGTCTTGGCTATGGTTTGGCAAGCGGAGCGGTGGAAGTCGCAACCGAAAAAATGTTTGGCGGAGCGACCGAAAGTTTGTTTGGTAAAGGCGTGGCGGATAATTTGGTTAAGAAGTCCGTAGCCGATACCGGTATTAAGAGAATCTTGAAAAATGCCGCCGAAGAAGGCGTAGAAGAAATGACTTCGGAAGCGGTCAATCCTT
>CAYQLN010000071.1:0-4836 GCA_964418455.1 uncultured Christensenella sp. | reverse complement strand
AGGTACATTACGTATAACAGAGAGTGGACGGAACGCGCAAGAATAATGAAATCGGGCGACGGAGCCGATAAGTTCTTTAATGATATTAAAAGCGGGAAATTAAATCAATTTTTGCTCAAATGTCTTGTTTTCACTTGTTTTGAAATGCAAAATCATTTAAGAACCTTTATGGGAACGGATAATCGGTTTTACCGTAATGAATTATGTCTTGATACTACCAACGGAGAAACATTGGCAAGTATTGATTTAAAAAGATTAATTGTTAACGATAAAGAAAAAGAATTGTTTAGACTATGGGAATTGATTTTATCAAAAGCAAAGGAAACAAAAAATTACAATCCCGATTCAACGTACGGAATTTATCAAATATTTGCCGAACTTAATACTTTTACCAAAGACGAAACGACCGGAGCAAATATCCCTGAGTATCCTGAATTAAACGGATATCTGAAATCGTTAAAACAAAAACTAAAAGAATATTATAACGGCGAAATAGTTCCGACTTTGTTTGAATATGAGTTCTTAAAATAACCCGAAAACTATAAAAAAATAATGTATTTTACAAACAAAGTCGTGTGATTTCACAAAGCAAAAAGAGTAGCAAAATTTCGCTACTCTTTTACAACGTTGTGTTATGCCCCTAAAAAAAAGACTTTATGTCAGTTAGGGGCGCATTTCGGTTTTAGTCTTATATTTTAATTCTCTTCTTCGTAGTAATAAGAATAATCTATACCTTTCATAAAGATTTCACGGTCGTCTATCTTGTCCGTTAAAGCATTTTTGATAAGAGATAAAATATCACTATAATCAACCACGCTTAATTTCATCGCTTCTAAATATTTTGTTTTGTCAATCTTACTCCAATCCACGCATTTAGAAAGTTTTTTCTTTAATATCAAGTCTAACCAAATACGAGTAGTTCTGCCGTTTCCCTCCATAAAAGGATGGGCAACGTTCATTTCAACGTATTTTCTAACGATTTCCTCAACCGTCGTTTCAGACATTTTTTCAATATTTGCAAGAGTTTGGTCTAAATATCCAACGCTCGCAAACACAAATCCGCCTTTTGAAATGTTCAATTTTCTAATTTGCCCTGCGAAATCGTATAAGCCACCGAAAAGATAAGCGTGGATTTGTTGTAAACCGTTTATCGTGCCAACTTCAATATCGTTAATGATTCCGTTTTCAAACATTTCATAGGCTTTATTCTTGCTTTGCTCGTCGATAGAAGTTCCTTTTTCCTTAACCCATTTTAAGAACACGTCCGACTTTTTGCTTGGAAGAATTGCTATAAGTAAATTTAAACCGTCGTCATCTATAACGTCCGTTAAATATTTCTTCCTGTCTTTTGCTGTCAATTTCAGTTGTTTGCAAATCGCAATCAACTGCGGATTTCTACGTTTTATCGTTGCCCAATATATTCTTGGCGAAGCACTTAAAGAAAGGGCTTCTATAATATCGACGGCGCATAACCACCAACGAGAACTTTCTTCATCCCAAACGGAGCGAACGGGAACGTTATCAAAAAATCTAATCGAAGATTTAATCATTTTTGTCCTCTCTAACGATTTCTAATATATTATTTAATCCATAATTAGGAGCGTTACATGTTTTAAGAAGCATGTCCTTATGCACGGTTTCGTTTCTTCCGAGTTTCGCCATCGCAGTAGTAGCAATGCCCCGCTTTTAATAGTAGGTCTTCTTTTCTCATATCTTTATCAATGAGAAACTTCTATAATTTTTTATTACTTGCAGCCATTTTTTAATCTTCTTAAAAAGAGACTTTATGCCCGTGCGGTTTTTTATATATAAATTTAGTTTTTTAACTACTCGCCGAGTTTTGTTTTATTCCCATATATAGTATATATTGTTTATGAATCTTTGTTTTAAAACCGTTTCGAAACGAGAAAATCGCCGACGAAAAAATCAAATATTCTCTCCCGTTCGAATAACGTAACTACCGTTATCTTCTATTTTAATAGATATGTTACCGAAGTAATCCGTTCTTAAAATACTCGAATCGGGACAACATAATTCTATTCTCTCCAAAACTTTCGTAGACACGGACCCGAACGTTTTTTTGTTCACGGGAATAACGATATTATCGGCAACGAGCAATTTCAAATAATCTTCGCAAGAACTATTCGAAGAACCGCCTCCGCCGAGCGATAAAAAGTCCACTTCGTTTAAGTTTACGGAAATATTATTATCGAAAAGCAGTTTGTAAATTCCTGACTTATAATTATCTACCACAAACTTTTCTTGCGAAACGCTCGCCTCGAAAGAAAACACGAAACTTACTCCGCATATATCCAAATACACTACGGGAGAAAGGTCTTTAACGTCCGTTTCCGAAACGTCCTCGCAAAAAATATCGTTTATCGGATTATTATTGTCGGGAGATAAAAAAGCCGCAAACCACCGCTCTCCGCTTAAAACTTCGGACATTGCGAATTTTTCCACGCAGACCCCGTGATTTTTCAAAACGGAAATTTGTTCCGCGAAATCGGGAAACAACTCGTAATTATTTAAATTCGGGATATAAACCGCGTCTATTTCTATTTCATCCGCAAACAAACTCGCGCCGACGTTATTATCTTCCTTCGGACAGGGCAATAATAGATAATCTATTTTATCCTTTCCGCAGTCTTTTATAGTTTGCTTTATTTCGTTAACCTCTTTCTCCGTTTCGAAAGGCGCGTCGAAAAGCATTGTTTTGCCGTCGGGCAAATTAAAAAGCACGCACACGCCCGACCCCGAATTTATAAACTTAACCGTGAACACGTTTTCGTCGGCAGAAGCGGTACAACCCGCTCCGACCAACGCAAAATATACGGATATAATAAAAACAAAGATACCGAATAAAAATTTTCTTTTGTGAAACAACATTAGCAATCCTTGAATTTAGTCAGATTATTTTTTCTTTTTGTTTTTCGCCTTTTCTATCGCCTCTTTGATTTCGGGCATTTTCTCCACCGCTAACTGATAACCTATATCGAACATTTCGTGCCACGCCCCGAAAGAAATCGGTCTATACGCGGTCAGGTCGGGGTGCAACATAACGTCGCTGAACTCATATCCTTTCGCCCAAGGCTCTTTTACTTTACTCTTGAAAGTGGGAATGATTTTGCTTAAAAATCCCCCGTCGGTGTTATGAGAAGAAAGGTCTATTCCTATAACGAAATCCGCCCCCATCTTTTTCACTAAATCCGCAGGAACGGAGTTTGTAAACGCGCCGTCGACGAATCTTTTTTCTCCCGCCACGACGGGTTTGAAAAAAGGCGGATAGGAAGAAGACGCGGAAAGAGCGAGCGCGACGCTTCCGCTATCGAAAACATACTCTTCCGCGGTATCCGCGTCCGTCGCGACGCACGCGAAAGGACGCTTTAATTCTTCTATTGACAGTTGTCCTATCGTTCTGTCTATAACCGTATACATTCCGGCGGTGTCCATTCTTATCATAAGCGCGTTTTTAATTTCGCCGAAATCAACCGTCCTTATCAACTCTAAAATATCCGTGGAAGAATAACCGTTCGCCAAAAACGCGCCGATAATACTGCCTATGCTCGTTCCCGCAAACACTTCGAATTCTATTCCGTTTTCCTCGAACGCGCGAATCGCGCCGAGTTCCGCAAAACCTTTCGCGCCGCCGCTTCCGAGAGCAAGCCCCAACTTAATTTTTTTCGGTTTCTTTTTACCGAACAGAAAAGACCATAATCCCATTATAAATTCTCATCTCCGTTATTTTCTTCCGACGATTTTTTCTTTTTTTTCGCTACTTTAACTATAAACACGACGAGCAAAACGACGGCGACGGCAAACAACGCATAGAGTATTCCGTCCAAAACCGATTTTGCGGTAGCGAAATCCCATATAGCAATGCACGCGGCAGAAAGCCCCGCGATTATCAACCCCGCAACCAAGTTTCCGAGCACCGCGGGAAGCACGGCTTCTTTAAATTTCAAGCCCAAAAACACCGCGATTGCCGTTCCCGTCCATATTCCCGTCATCGGCAAAGGTATGGCGACGAAAACGAATACGCCTAATTGTTTAAGAAATTTTTCATTTAAAGACGAGGAACCTTTTTTCTTTTTCCGCTCCTCTATAACTTCGTTCGCTTTATCTTGAAAGTAACTTTCCACTTTCAAAGCGAACGAATTAAACCATTTTATCTTTTTCAACAAATTAAGAACGGGCACAAGCAAAAAGAATATCGGAAAGAAAACGACGGTGGAGCCGATATAAGCCAGCAAAAACGATTCCGAAAAACCGAGTCCCGCGCCCCTTGCGAATATTATTCCGCCTTTTAACTCGATTAACGGAACCAAACTCATAACGAGCGTCGCCACTCTGTCGTTGCCTATTAAATTTTGTATAAACTCCGTCATTTATACCTTTCCTCCATAATTTTTAAAAATCGTTTGCATTATAACTTTAACACGTTGTATAATACACGCGTTCGGAAAATATTTTAAATCGCCGAATAATAATTATTTCACAGGAAGCGAATATATGCAAAAACTATTGTCGCTACTCAGAAAATGCGTGAGCCAATACCGTTTAATCGAAGACGGCGATAAAATCGCCGTCGGGCTTTCCGGCGGGAAAGACAGTTCCACTCTTCTTAAACTGCTTAAAGAATACAGCCGTTTTTCGCCGGAGAAATTCCAACTCGTAGCGATAACGGTGGACCTCGGTTTCAACGGCAAAGAGGGCGATTTTTCGATGTTTAGCGAATATTGCGAAAAATTAGGCGTGGAATACCATATCGAACGCACGCAAATCGGCGAAGTGGTTTTCGACGTGAGAAAGGAAGAAAATCCCTGCTCTCTCTGC
>CAYQLN010000070.1:0-4885 GCA_964418455.1 uncultured Christensenella sp. | reverse complement strand
GTTATAATAACATTTATGTTTATATCTGTCGTCTATCGGGGAATACTTCGCCCCGTCGCGGAACGCGTTACCGTACAGGTTAAACTTCAATTCTTTAATGGCGGTTTCCGTGTCGTTATAATAAGTGAACTTTTCCGTTGCGGAAAGAACGTTTCCCTCTAACGAACAATCTATAATATACTCGCTGCGCTCTACCTTATTTCCGCCGCAACCGTATCCAAACGGCAAAACAAACGCAAATGCCGTTATCAATGCCAAAACGAAGGCTTTCTTTCTCATAAAAAACTCCCGAACAAGATTTTATATATCTTATTCGGGAAACGATTTTTTAATGCGTTTTACTTTTCTTCTATTATCATATATTTAACGGGGTCAATAGAAACGCCGTCTTCTAACACCTCGAAATGCAAGTGCGCGCCTACCGTGCTCTCTTGACGGTTTGTCGTTGACACTTCGCCTATCACGTCGCCTTTTTTGAGCGTTTGTCCTATGCTGACGCTCTCGCCGTCGGCAAGCGAATTATACACGGTTTTCAATCCGTCGCCGTGGTCGACCGTCACGCTTACGCCTTGCAAAAGAGTGGTCGTAACGCTTTCCACAACGCCGTCGTATACGCAATACACCTTGCTTCCTTCCGGCGCGACGAAATCGGTCGCAGTGTGCGCGGAAAATCTTCTCAACGTTCCGTTATACACCATAGTCGTGCTGTAATGCTCTATCGAAGAATAGTCGCTTACGGGTAGTGAAAACTCTATTATCTCCTCCACGGGCGAATCGACGGGTTCACTGGGAACGACGTTCGGGTCCTCGTTTATGACGGGATCTTCGTTTATAACCGGTTCTTCGTCCGTAACGGGATTATTGACCGTTATGTCGTTTTTATCGTTCGCAATCAGCGTGAACGTGACGGTAAGCCCTATTGCGAGAATGCACAACGCAACTATAATATAAACGGCGTTGCGTTTAAGAAAGGTTAAGAATTTGTTTGTTTTTTCCATATCATATCTCCTATTTGATTGTGTTTTGATTTTTCCCGAAAAAATAATTTATATACCGCTTTTTTTCAAAAACTTCCGAAAATTACGGGCGTGCCGAGTTTCGTTCCGTTTTCGCGGACGGATATATGTAGGTTTATTGTTTTTCCGTTTATGGTTTTGCAATTCTTAAACGCTCGGCTGAACGCATAGTAATTGACCGCTTCTTCGGTTTTTTCCACAAACACGATTTCTCCGCCGAACTCAGCCAAAACGGTTTCTATATCGAGTTTTTCTTTAATAAAAACCGCTTCGCCTGTCTTTAAAAGAGAAACGCAATCTCCCGTTTTTATTTCGCAGTTAGAAGAATAACTGCCTATATACGTCTCTTTTTCGCCGCTCAAACTTTTTAGCGGCGTCGTTTCGTTCGCCGACCAAGTCGCCCCGACGCAAAACATCGAAACCGCTATGCATAAAAATTTTTTAAACATAAAAAATACTCTCTCCGTAGTCTACGGAAAGAGTATTGACCTTTCTTCTTTTATTTATACCCTAAAATAACCCTTTTAAATCGTCTACCGTATTCAAAACGACGGTCGGCTTAACCGATGAACGAGCGAGCGCGGCTTCGTCGGTTTCTCCGCTAAGCACGAGCGCGGTTTTAAAGCCGTTGTTAACCCCGAACGCTATATCCGTATAAAGCCTGTCGCCGACCATAAGCGTTCGTTCTTTCGTTAAAGAAAACTTCTTCAACAGATACTCGCCCATTATTTTGCTCGGCTTGCCCGTTATCGCCTGCGGTTCGCGGTTAGAGGAGGCTTTGAAAAGTTGTATGAAAGATCCCGCGTCCGGTTCGTAAACGTCTTTCGCGGGGCAAGTAACGTCGGGATGAGTGGCTATATACGTCGCGCCTTTGGAAATCAAAGCGTTCGCCTCGACCAATTTTTTATAAGTCAATTCCTTATCGTAACACAGCAAAACCACGCTCGCTTCCGCGCTCGTTTTAACGCCTTTGCCCTCGATGAACTTTTTAACTTTTTCCGTGCACACGGGATATACTTTTTCGCCTATGTATTTATCGTTCAAATAATCTGTAGCCGCGTCGAGCGAAGAGTAAAATCCGTCGCCTTCGTTAAACAACCCTAACTTACGAAGTTTTTTTTCATATTCTTCTATCGTTTTCGAGGAGTTGTTGGATAGAAAAATAATTTTAATTCCCTTCTCCCTTAAAAATTTTAGGGTATCGGAAGCGTTGCCTATCGGCTTGTCCTCCACGTAAAGAGTTCCGTCTAAATCGAACAGAACCGCGTTAACGTTTCGTAATATTTTTTCCATTTAATAATTTCTCCGTAATTCCCGACTCTCTGACGAGCGTCATTCCGTTTATCTTGCGCTTTACGTCGCCGGAATACAAAACCGCTTGAAAAACTTTATTCGCCGAAGTTTCGTCCGCCTTTTTCCCGCCGAGCAAAAGATACGTATTATAAAATTTTTTCGCTATTCCGCTCTCCGCGGGGTATTCGCATTTTAAATTGCTTTTAATTTTTTCCGTTCGCTCGCCTTTACCGCTCAAAATTGATTTTTGATAAAGAAAATTAGTCAGATACTTTCTTTCCGGATAACCCGTTATCGAAGAAAGCCGCTCCGCGCGTTGATTATAGTTCGGCACGCTTAACACCACGCCCGTTTCGAAACATACGGAATATAAACCTATAATATCGATAAGCGCGCACATCTTTGCCCCGTCGAAATAATTTCCGCCGTCTTTTAAAATTTCCTCCGCCGCATACACCGCCGAAACGCCTGAAAAATCGTCTAAACAATTACCGAACACTATCGCCTTTTGAATACCGTAGTAAATCAACTTTTCGGCGCGCTCCGCTTCGTTTCCCGAAACGGCGGCAACGCCGTTAACCAAACACTCTTTCAAAAGGTCATAAGCAAACGCGTCTGTTTTTACGTTGGTTAAACTGCAATTTATTCTGTAATCGGTTAACGTCGGGAACAAAGTCGCCAAATCCGCGTATGCCGAAACCATATCGTTTTGCCCTATAAATTTATAATCTATAACCGCCCGTCTGTCCGGTCTTATCCGAACCTCATCGGTTTTTTCGCCGTTTTTCACCGAAACGACGCTGTCGAACGCGCCTTTAAAATCCAACGAATCGGGAATAAATATAAGCGGAATTTTCCTAAAATGCGAAAAATACGAAGCGGCTGGCGAAAAACAATTTTCACAATACAAAACAAACCGCACGTCTTCGGGCACGGAAAAAAGTTCGCCGAATTTCTCTATCGAATTTTCTATATTGCTATCCGATATAAAATTAATCGTTTTTGTGCCGTTCGAAGCCAATATTTTTAACGTTGAACTCAATTTCTTAAACCCGTTTTCGGTAGCGATTAAAAGCCCTTTCCCGAACGGCGCGACCGAGGAAACAACGCTCTCTAAGCACTTTTCTTTGTCGCCCACGTATAAGTCAAGCGAAAGCCGAAATTTGTTTTTATAGTGGTTTTTAAGTCTTTCGACAAGCGATACCACGCTCGCTCCCAAATCAAACCTTTCCATATATTCTCCGTTTCGCTTTTTTAGGGTATATCAAAACGAAAAAAAAGTCAAGCATAAAGCCTTTTTTGAATGTTTTTAACAAAATTCTACCTTTTTTTGCCCTTTTTCGTATAAAAATTTTAAAAACCTATTGAAAACCGACCAAAATAACGATATAATAATCATATAAACTTTGGAGGTTTTTTTAATGAACAAAAGTGAATTGATAAGGGCAATAGCAAACAAATCCGGAATAACTCTTAAAGAAGCAACGGAATGTTTCGATAACGTTATCGACGCAATTACAGACGCATTGAAAGCAGGCGAAAAAATTCAGATTTCAGGTTTTGGCACTTTCGAAATAAAATCGAAAGAAGCAAGAGAAGGCATTAACCCGAAAACGGGCGAAAAAATCAGCATAGAAGCAAGCAAAACCCCCATATTCAAATTCGGAAAAGCATATAAAGATTTGTTTTAATAACGACTACCCATTGCCCTATCCTTTCTTACCGAAAGGATAGGGTTTTATTTATATTCGAATTAGAATTATATTATCAAGTTCAGTGCCTTTGGATTGTTATTTGTTCTATAAAAGCGCGCGAGGCGGAAAAATTCCGCCTCGCTCTGTTTCTTTATTGCGCGTTTTATAACGCCTTTTTATTGCGCGCTTTTTTTGTAGACATTTTCGTTCAAATCCCTTTGATTTTTGAACGAAATTGCTTCATGGTTTTTTGCCGCTCGATAACGTCCTTTTTGATTCGTAACCGTTTCGTTCAGTTATTCTTCCAAGCCCCTCGTTTATTCTCTTCCCTCGCAACTTGCGAGGGAAGAGAAAACTTTTTTCCTCACAAGCAAGAACGGCAAAGCGGATAAATTCCGCCTCGCCGTTCTTTTTTGTAGCCTGTTCTTAATTTTTGTTCAAAATCCTTTTGTCCTTGAACAAATTTGCTTTGTTGTCTTTTTATTTATTTGCGTTTCCAATAATAATCATTGTAGGTATCCGTCAAGTAGGTTGCGTTTTGCGTTGCGTCCGTTACCGTCACGTTAGTTCCGCTTGTTGCTATTGATCTTTCAGACACATACCAGCCGTTCGTATTATTAAACGTTACGCTTGTTAACGAACTGCACCGTAAGAACGCACTCCGTCCTATACTCGTTACGTTGTTAGGTATAACTATACTCGTTAACGATTTACAACAAAAGAACGCACGACTTCCTATGCTTGTTACGCTATCGGGTAGGACTATACTTGTTAATGAAGTGCAATAGCAGAACGCATAATTTCCTATACTCGTTACGCCGCTTCCTATCGTTACGCTTGTTAATGAATCGCAATAAGAGAACGCGTAATTTCCTATACTCG